>JABXGV010000211.1 GCA_016550485.1 archaeon | reverse complement strand
CGCCGCGCAATGACCAACGCGGCGGCTTGATGGACCGTGATATGATAATAGGAGGCGTACTTCCATCGCCCAATTACTGAGGTGTAGGCAGGGTTGACTTGGTGGACCATTACGCCTTCCCGTTCAGCACAACGCATCACCGCTTCGAGGAATTTGCGGTGGGTGAATTTATGCTGGTTGGGCTTGCTCCTCGCTACATCCTCTAAGCGCTCCAAAACCAGTCCGCGCCTCCAGTATTTGGCAAACCTCACCACCTTCTTGGCTAAGTTGCCTATCAGCCACGCCCGCTTACCTCGCTTGGTGCAGGTTAAACTGGGACAGTCAATGGTGTAGGTTTTTTTGAGCTGACCCTGAGTATTGGTAACCGCTAAATCAATGGTGTCATGGTTAAAGTCCAGACCAACCGCGCCCTGCTGGAATCCGATGGTGGGAACAGGATGAGATTCTTCATAGTTAATGCGTAATTCGTAGTGTTTACCTCGCCTCAATACCCGCACACCATAAGCAGTCTTTCCAGCCACAAAGCGCGGGATCTGACTCGCAAGGTACACAGGGACGTAAATCCATTCACAAAGCCCTACATTCATTCTCAGGTGTAGTTGGTTTTCTTTTTGGAGAAGGCGGAGGTTGAGATTTCCGCCCTTGGATTTGTCGCCGCTGGAGAACAGCTGGTTCATCCGGAGACTTCGCCACTCCTTTTGAGTGATTCTACCACATTCCCGCTTTTGTAGGGTTTTTCTACTGCCGAACACCACCTTCTCCTGCGACATCAGTCCACCTGATTTTACATGCTCCTTTGCAGCCTCAAAAATGCTTCTTGCCCGCGTATAAGCACCCCGGCGGTACCGGGAGTTGATTCTTGGGAACTTCTCCCTCAAATCTACTTCTATTTCTGTCTTGGTCTTTCCCTCACATATACGGTTGTAAGCATAGCGGGTGCAAGCAGACTGCCTACGTATCAGCTCGTTGATGACCCCTGCTTGGTTTGGTGTAGGGAAGAGCTTGCCGCGAATGGTCACCTGCAAGGTTCGGTTTTCTCCTTTGTACTTTGAACAGAAGCCTATTTTTCTAGTCAGGTTTTTCTGTTAAAAACTCCAGTATTACTCCTTGGTGAAGCAGGGCAACGGAACCTCTCAAACGCTAAGATCGAGGATTGCTTTGCAGACTCTTGCAGAAGTCTCTTAAGCGAGAGACGAACATGCACAATCTATGACGGAGGCTGTGAAGGTTCTTTTCATCCGGAAAATTTCCGATTCCCTCAGGGAGCACCTCATCGCCAGGCTCAGCGACCTCCCCCATCTGAACCTCATCTTCCCAGAGGAGGCCACAGAGGAACGGGTTCTCGAACACGCACCCGACGCCCACGTCATCCTGGGCTGGCGTCCCACCAGGGAACTCCTGGCGCGAGCCCAGAAACTCAAGCTCTTCATCAACCCCGGCACCGGTGTCCAACACCTCCTACCCCTCTTCCGGGAACTAGACCCCGCAAGAGGAATCGTCCTCGTCAACGGGCATGGCCACTCCTACTTCGTCGCCCAGCACGCAGTTGCCCTGCTCCTAGCTCTCATGAACAAAATCATACCCCACCACCAAAAGATGGTCGCTGGTGAATGGCGGCAATGGAGCGACGCGCTCGCCGCAAGCACTCCCCTCCGAGACCGGCAAGTGGGGTTACTCGGCTACGGAGCTATCAATCGCTGGGTCCACCGCTTCCTCTCCGGCTTCGATGTCGAGTTCCACATCCTCCGACGCAGCTGGAAGGGTAAACCCAAACCCGAGCCCACCCCCGCCAAGACATATTCACCCAACCAGCTTCACAAGTTCCTACGGGTAGTTGACACGCTGATCGTTGCTGTACCCCAGACTGAGGAAACCACTGGTATGCTAGGTCAGGAGGAGTTAGAGTTCCTAGGCTCTGAAGGGGTACTGGTGAATGTCGCACGGGGGGCTGTCATCGACCAGGAAGCCCTTTACAAGGCGCTAGAGGCGAAGGTGATAGCAGGAGCAGCCATCGATGTATGGTATGAGTACCAGCCAGAACCTGATGAGCAGGGGCGTCGCTATCCTGCCGATTATCCCTTCCATGAGCTAGACAACGTGGTGCTCTCTCCCCACCGGGCAGGTTCACCCTTCAGTGACCTCAAGCGCTGGGACGAAATCATCGAGAACCTCCGCCGCTTCGCCCACGGTCGAACCGACTTCCTCAACGTCGTGGACTTGGTGCGTGGCTACTAAGCAGCTACAGGGCAAGCGAGAAGGCAGTCGATTCTATTCTTCTATTTCGCTGAGGATTGTCTGCAACCAGCCCTTGGATTCACTTCGGGCAGAAACCGTAACCGTACTCTCTAGAACGACACTACGGACCTATCCTTCTTCACTTCCTCGGTATCAACTTCGACCAGCGCATACCGTATTAAAAGACATTTGGCCTAGAATTACAGGTAGTTCCGAGGGGGATTGTCAGCTGTTGGTGGTGTTATGTCCAGCCATGTCCGAACCGGAACAACTAGCCCCTGCACAACAGGTAATCCGCTAGACGGTGGCAAGGCAAGGAGGGCAAAGCATTTTTAGCCGAATCGTACCGAGGTAGACACAAGGAGGGACTTCCTATGCGACGACTAATTGTGTGTTTCTTGATACTCTCCCTAATAGCCCTTCCCGTGCTTCCAGTTATCCCTGGCCGCCCGGCAGACACCACGACCCTCGCGGCGGGTGCGGCAGTCACAGGAGCTGCTAGCCCATTTGGGGCGGCATCGGTTGCACAGGGAGGAGAACCGTCGACGCCAGGCCCAGATTTGGGCGTGGCGAACTACACCGCAAACTGGCTTGGCAACCCTGATTTTGAGACATGGGTGAACTCCTACACGCCCACTTATTGGGGGGTTTATGAAAGCGGCGATGCGTATGGATGGTATGCGCAGGCACCGTGGCCAGTCAATGAAAGTTCCCAGTCAGCGGGAATGCAGGTTCGCTCGCAGACCCCTGGTATGTCTGACTACACCTACATGTATCAGGGGGGCTTCAGTGCCGACGCTGTGGACCTGAACCTCACCTTCAGCTGGTATGTGGACCAGAACCCGGACCCTGCGGTCAACCACGACTTCGCCCGGGTCTACCTTCGGTTCAACGACGGCTTCACCAATTACTATCTGTATTACTTCTTGAACGGGTCGACCACGAATGTCAATACTAGTACGTCGGGGTATTATTTCCTCGATGCGCCTTCACAGCAGTGGAACCAGTTTCGCCGCAATGTCAGCGCTGACTTTGAAGCGATTTCTACGTTCCCCAGCCTCACCTCCTCGTTTGTAGTTAATCGGATACGGTTCCGGACTGAAACCAAGGGGTGGACAACACAGTATACTCGCGTCTTCATCGACGACCTGCACTTGATTAATGAAAGCAACGCCTACGTCTGGATTGGCGGGGCGACCCGGAATGGTAACTTCGAAGGTAGTAGTGATTGGGTCTTCAGAACGCGGGATGCAGGGTTTGTCCGACAAAGCACCACTGCATACACCGGCACTTACTGCGCAAACCTCACCGCCGCCTCCACTGGTAACTCCAGCATTGCCCAAGTTGATGCGTATTACTATCCTCGAATTACCGCACAGAATCAGGGAAACGTGAGCCTCTGGTGGTACCTCGACTATCAAAACCCCGGCATTGGCACCTACACTTACGTTAATATCGGATTCTACAACGGCACTGGCAGCAGTCAGCACTATTTCAACATCTATTACCTGATAGGGTATGGTGGGGGTGTCCGCCCCTACAGTAATTCCACGTATATCTTAATGATTGATGCGGATAACTACAACACCGAGGATGATTGGGTGTTCTTCCGCCGCAACCCCTGGGTCGACGCCTCCAGCTACTACACCAACCTCGCCGAGCTACATCTTGACCACATCTCCATCTTTACCGCAACTACTGGTCCAGGATCCCGTGCTACGGTGCTCATCGACACCACGCGACTGAATGCCGCGGCGGTCAATGGTGGCAGCTACGAAGACCAGCTCAACGTGGGTCAGTCCATCCACGCGTGGGGCTACCCATGGAACCAGCCCTTGAGCCTTACGGTGACTGACACCAGCTACGCTGGGAGTAAGGCCGCGAACCTAACCCTCGTCAATGGGCAGACCTTTTCTGAATCCCAGTTTTTTGGAGGCCGTTCGCTGAACGGTAGCCGGGAAACCTACCTGGACGTGATGTGGCGCCTCCAAGCCTTCACCCCCGGCGTAAACGATTATACCTACTTGCGCATCCACCTCCTCGATGGACGGTCTATGTACTACTACATAGCCGCCACAAGTGGCTTCATACCGAGTAACAGTAGCAACGCGGTCGTCTACAACGTAACAGGTGTCAACACCCTCGATACGTGGATACAGATGCATCGGGACTTGGCCCACGACTACAAAGCGTGGTTCGG
>JABXGV010000210.1 GCA_016550485.1 archaeon | reverse complement strand
TGCTACCACCCAGATTACAGACAATGCCTATGATGACTGGGCTCCGCAGATTCATAATGGGCAAGTCACGTGGCAGGGCTTCGATGGCAATGACGACGAGATTTTCCTCTGGGATGGGGTTTCGGTGACGAACATCTCCAGTAACACCTATGCCGCCCCTGACCTTTACCCGCGAATCCATAACGGGCAGATTACTTGGATAGGCTCAGGTACTGGCGGCTATGATGTCTATCTCTGGGATGGGTCGTCGGTGACCCAGCTTCCCAGCAACCCCTACGATGACTATGACCCGCAGATCCATGATGGGCAGGTCACCTGGTGGGCCTCTGACGGCAACGATTTTGAGATTTACTTCTGGGATGGCTGGTCGACGATCCAGCTCACTGACAACGCCATCAATGACTATAATCCGCAGGTGCACAATGGCCAGGTCGCCTGGCAGTACGATAGTAGCAGCAACGCCGAGATTTTCGTCACCGGTGAGGATGCGCCGCCCATTTGGATCGTCGCTCCCACCGATCAGACTCTGGACTACGGTGAGGCATTGGATTGTGAGCTGGTGGTTGCTGATGCCTTTGGATTTAGCCACTGGACCCTCAACGACTCAACCAACTTTTTACTGGGCGTTACCAACTATCCAAGTTGGGGCAGTACGGCCAGCCTCACCAACGCTAGCTTACTGGCCGTGGGCGTTTATGGATTGAACATCACGGCCCATGACCGGCATGGATTCAAGGTATCTGCGGTCTTTACCGTCACGGTCCTTGTGCCGCCCTTTGTTGCACCAGACTTGACGCTGCCGCTACTCGCCCTCCTTGCCGGGGTATCCGTGGTTGCAGTCATTGCAGTCGTGCTTCTCGTTCTCCAACGAAGGAAGTCCTAGCCCGTCCACAGGCTTCCTTCTCTCCCCTCTTTTTCTGAACTCCGTTCTCAGGGTCGCCGCTTGAGGCATTCGAAGATGATGAAGTGGGGCCAGCGGTCGGCGTCAAAGGCGAGGTGGTGAGGATGTTGTTGGATGACCTCAGGTGTGGGTCGGGGTTCCAGGATTTCGGAGATGACAAACCCTGCCTCCTTCAACGCCTTGCTGTATTCCTCGAATGTCCGGATGAATTGCCAGACCAGTGCTGAGTGCCACTCGCCGAGTTCCCCGCCGGTGTCGAAGTAGCGGTCGATCATCTTGAGGTATCGCGCCTCGTTGCGTTGGGAGTCTCGGGGTATCCGGACATCTACTGCGTCTGCTCTTCCAAAGACCGGGTGCACGTTGGACCAGATGAACCGCCCTTCATCCTTGAGCACTCGCGCAATCTCTTTGAAGGCCGCCCGGTAATCAAGGACATCCACCATCACAATATTAGAGACTACTACATCAAAGGACTGGGGTTCGAAGTCGGTCAGCGCGGTGATGGATGCTTCATAGAATTGGCAGCCCAGCTTCATCTCGGCTTCGACTTTCCGACAGTAGTCGATGAAGAGCTTGGAGTAGTCGACCCCAATAGCGTCGGCTCCCTTGGTGGCCAGGAGGCGTGTTAGGTATCCATGACCACACCCAGCATCCAATACGGATAACCCGCGGACATCGCCGAGGAGGGTCCATAATGCGGGGTCGATGATGTGTTGGCGATTCGGGTCCCCCGCCATCCTATCCTCATGGAAGTCGAGCCAGCTCTGACCAATCTTATCCCAGGATTCCCGTGTTTCGGAAAAATCCACCTCGCCCTCAGGCACCCCGTGTTTGAACACTCGATATGCGTGTTGGAATTCCTCTCGGAGCAGCATGACCCGGTGGGGCAGCTTGAGCGCTTCCGTGAGTGCGATTGCTATGCCCTCTCGTTGTTTCGTTGGTGACCACAGGGGCATCCATGGCTCCGGTGATTCCACGTTTGAGACGAGATCTCGATGTCCTAGCTGCCAAGGGTGTGTGCCCTGGAACTCGGCGTAGAGCAGGTCAACGTGGTAGTCCCCACACGCCTCACAATAGAACTGGTAGGCGTAGGTGCGGTCCCAGAAGGCGACCGGCCTCAACGTGGGTTTGTTACAGTCTCCGCATACGAGTTCTTCCTTCGTTGGGCACCAGTACAGCCAGCTGAAGTGATGTTGCGTCTGGCACTTTGCGCATTCGAATCGTGCATGCCAGGCACACCTGAACACGTAGTTCTCGAAGGTGTAGATGCCCTCCCGGATGGGGTAGCCTTGCTCTGGTTCCGTCGCCGCTATCTTTTCGCAGTAGTAGCAGGGCTGAGTATCGGCGGGTTTGTAGAATCGCATGATGAGTCGTGAAGAGCACAGACTTTATAGTATTTACTCCTGCAAGTCGGGGGTTAGGGCTTCCCTCGTTGGAGGAGGAGAATTACAGCTACCACTTAACTTCTGGTTCTCCGCGGCGGGGTTCTCGCTGACTCGGGTCTGGGGGAGGTGTTCGGAGCCCTTTAGGCCGTGGGCTTCGGCTGGCATTGTATCGGAGGAGGAATCCTATCGTGTAGAGTAGTAGGCTTGCGATGAGCACCGCTACCCATACCAGCGAGGGGAACCAGAGGAGGCTGTTGATGGAGAGGATGCTGAGTGAGCCGAAGCCGCCGGAGGTGAGGAGTTTCTTGGCGATCTTGAGGATGCGTGTCTTCTCAGCTGAATCGCTGGGTAGGCTGAAGGGGTCGCCGCTGGTGATGAAGGCCCACAAGAAGAAGATGACGGCTGCTGCTCCAGCGACGGATGCAACGCCATGTAATGGTGAGATTACGCTTACTATTGGAGGGATTACCATGACAACGGGGAAGAGGATGAGGGCGAGGAGGGGGGTGTGCCACCAGTGCCGCCACATGAACTGTGTTGAGCCTCCCGGGTGGCGTAGCAGGTCAAAGAAAATGGTCACCGCAATGCAGACTAGGATGATGAATATGAAACTCGTGTTTAGGACTTGGTCTAGGAGGAGTACGATGGGAGTTTGGAGGATAGCAGGGAGAACCACGGTGTTAAGCCCACGTTTTTCTTTGAGCGGAAAAGGGTTTATTAATATTAGTAAAGGGACACAATCGGCTTTTGTGTCCTTACTCCGAAGGTCTTGGTGAGTATTTTCTCCAGTATTACTGTGTTGCAGCAGACTAAAGATACCTATTTAGGGGCTCTTGCTATTATTAGGGTGGGAAGTATTATCCTCTACCGATGTGAAATATCGATGGCTGGATTCAAGACTGCTCGGGAAGGTTTAGTAGCACTGTGGAGGACATTTGATTCGGATAAGGCTGCGGGTTGGACGTGCACTATCCAAATCAACATCACGGATGAAGGTGAGTATCACTTAGAAATCAGGAATCAGCAATGCATACTCCATGATGGTCCTGCTGAAAAACCCGACCTTATTCTCACAACCTCTAGAGATAACTGGCTGGCGATTTGCCAAGGTCCTCTGCACCCGTTCTCGGCTTTCATGGGAGGGCGACTGACAAGCCAAGGCGATATGGCACACCTGATGAAAATGCAGACCGTGTTCAAATTTAGTTAAGGTCTTGTGACGAAAGCTTGCTTGAGCCTCTGCCGGATTCCTATCCACACCTCTCTAAGAAGGGTTTTGGCGAGTTATTCTTGGGGTGGTAAGTCTGAGAGTTCCACCGCGGAGCCCTTAGTGCAATAGTGGTCCCAGCGCATACTCATGGTCTTGGTGACACCACACTGGGGGCACAGACAGCCCTTCTGCTCCTGGATCACATGGCTTTTCCCCAAGGTGCAGAAGACGAGGTCGGTTTCCCCGGTGCCCGTGTAGCTGGGGCACTGTGCACATTGGCACATGAAGACGAGTTGTTCGACGCTGCGCTTCTGGGCTTCCTTGGACAGGCTGCCCATCATCATCGTGTATTTCTCTTCAAATGAGGCTGTGGGCCATCTTTCATCCGGAGTCGCCATCCTTATACACCAAAACCTATTTTTATCAGGATTGAACTGTCTCTCATCCACATTCTCCTTTTCTACTAGAGTGCTTTATGTTTTTTCTAGTGTTTCTGTTGAATTCAGGTTTCTTCAGGTCGTTTGCCGGTGCTTGCTATGACTCGTAGAAGGAATCCGGTAAAATAGAGGAATACACAGGTTAGGAAGACGATAGCTAAAGGGAAACCTAACCATAAGCCAAGATATACACATAGGAAGGCTAGGGAGATAGTGCCACCTATTGCCATCAGCGGGTTAGCAATTTGTGGAACGCGGCTTTCTCCTTTATGGCTGTAGGTAAGGGAACCTTGGTTGTGGATTGTCCAGTACGTCCAGATGAATATGACTAGTCCGACTGCAAAGAGTGTGGACGTTACACCCAACCAACCCCCTAGCAGAACCACTGTCCCGCTGGTCATTTGTACTAGTATAGCGGTATAGACAAGGAGGGGTGTATGCCACCAATGGCACCAAAAGAAATATGTTGCGCCTTTGGGTTTCCTGAGGGCATCAACGAGGAGGGTCGTGGCTAGGCATAGGATAACGATAATACAGGCAGGATGGAAGAAGAACAGATGAAGTGGAAAAGCAGTGGGAGGTTGCATTGTTTAATCCCTCTACAGTTGTATCGAGTTCTGGAATTATATTAATGGCATTATCTCGGCTGAGATTTGTAAATCCATCAACTATACCCGAAGAGCTTGTTATCTTGATTCGAGGCTTGTCTAGCAGAGTATTATTAGGTGATAAACAATTCCTAGCCATGCTCCAAGACAGAATTGAAAAAGCACAAACATCCAAAGTGAGCTGATGCCGTAAGCTATTTAGGGAAAGGAGACTGCCTCTCTCGCTATGACCTATGAAAGCTTGAGTTTTGGACGTGCCGGATTAATTCTGTTGATCATCGCACAGGTCATAACCACAACGGTTAATCTGATCTTCCCTGGGGACCTGCTTTACTACGGTATGCTCTTGCTCTTAGGCTTCTCGATTCTTTTCGCGAACTTTATCTTTCGGTATTTCGACCAAGCCTTTGACAGCACCTTAGCCAAAGTGACTTTCATCTTCACGCTAATCGGAGTACTTGGTGTGATGATTTCAGCCGTATTAATCCTGATTGCAGCCATAACCCTTTCTCTAATTCTCATAGCGATTACGCTGATTCTAGTGTTGTTCATTCTCCCCGCAGAACTAGTGTTCTACCTCCTTTGGGGCGCCACCTTCATCGTGGTGCGGGAGAACGTGAACAATCCTTCCCTGATGCTGGCTGGGGGTATCCTGTTCCTCATCGGTATCATCTCAGGGTTGTTCCTGTTCGGGTTCCTCACCTTTCTGGCGATTATTGGTCTCATATTAGTCACAATCGTGATGTTCAGTGAAGGAAAGGGAGCCTAAGGGCTTGGCACTTCAGGAAGGGCGCCCGCCCTCAAGGGTGGGCCCCTCACTTCTTTTTTCCAACAGAATAGCAGAGTCAGCGGAAAAGGCAGTTTATAAAACGGAGTAGCGGCCATAGGTATGGTGGTTCATTGAGGGAGTTCCGGCATCGTGTGACTTCGTGTCTTAGGAGTGAGGGTTGTCGTAACCTATTTAGGTGAAGAGGCTCCCACTGGCTGCATGACTGATCCTGACTTGAGTGTTGGACGCGTTGGGCTAATCCTGATGATTATCTCGCAGTGTCTATACATCCCATCTTTTCTCATCAACCTGCATTGGGCACTGGACATGGCGTTATCCATTTTCTCAATTGTTGCGACCCTTCTAGCAGTCCTAATCTTCCGTTATTTCAGTGATGTGTACGGAAGTACCATAGCAAAGGTAACTTTCGTCATGACGCTGATTGCAACAGTCGGTCTCGTATTTGATCTCCTAGTAGTTCTTGCGGGGTTATTCTTCCTACCGCTCGTCATTGCAGGGGCGATTCTCCTCTTGTTTACGCTTCCTGCGATAATAGTGTTCTATATACTGTGGGGAGTAACCTTTGTACAGGTGAGTGGAGATTGTACGAATCGTCAACTGATGTTGGCTGGGGGCATCACCTTCCTAGTAGGCTGGACGATTGGTCTTGGCGGGCTATTCGACATCATCAACGTGATAAGCCAGGTGGTCTCAATCATCGGGCTTATACTGGTCACGATTGTCCTGTTCAGCGAAGATGAAGGCGGATCCAAGCCCTATCCTCCGTACTAGCGTACCAGTGCTTAATGGGGTCCTCCCCGTGGAGGGTTCCCTCCCCTCTTTCTTTTAGTCTCAGTATTGGCGTGTGGGAGGGAATAGAAGCCTATAATAACTACCTGTGTGCTAGGGGTATTGGTTCGTTGAGGGCAGGTAGGAACAGTCTACGCTGGTGCCTGCTTGACCACAAGTTGTGAGGTTGGATAATGATCTTACCAGTACAGGCGTTGCGACTCACGTATGGTCCACCAGCTGTTGAACTGGCTCCCAGGGAGTTCCGGCAGCTCGTGACCCAGCATGACCTCTACGTCATCCATGCCGACATCGGCGTGGCAATCAAGTGGAAGCTTTATCTCACGGTGAGTGGGGGGTTTGTGTTCATCACCGAGTTGGAGGAACCCTGGCGTGATATTCGAGTCCACTTTGTGGCGAAGAAGGTGCGGAAGTATCTTAAGACGCTGCGGCGGGCGGGGGCTGAGGCGGTCCTGGGCATCCTTGCAGCCCTGGGGGGAACCTACGTGGGTGATGATGATGCCCAGAGGGCAGCGTGTGCTCCAGGTGCGATTGCCGTGATTCCTGCGGAGGATTTCAAGCAGTTTGCACCGAAGATGCTCTACATCGTCCGGGCATTGATAGACAAGGACCATGGGAAGTATGGTTACGTTGGCACCTTCAATCATGAAATGAGCTATATCGCGGATGGCCCTGCGAACCTAGTAGAGGCGGATTTCCAGGCGTTAGGTATTCACATCCTCTATCGCTGACAGACCATTGGTGGTAACGAACGAGTTTATTGCAGGTGAAATAGAAAGAACGGTTTGGTGGTTGTTGTGTCTGAACCAAAAGTGGTTGATGTTCTGCGCATCGGCGGGGTTTCCGTCCGGCTTGAACCTTATGATTTCATTCAGCTAGTTGAGCAGGAACGTCTGACAACGTTCCATGGCATCAAGGGCACTGTCTCCCGCTGGCACATCTATGTCGCGGTGAGCCGCGGAGTCACCTTCTATGTCAAGGTCCGGGACTCCCTGCCTAAGTTCAAGGCTGACGTCGAAGCCGAAAAAATCTATGCCTCCTATGGTCTGTAAGTATTCGGTGGAGTAGCCATCAGAGGAACAGGGAAGGTTTTGGTTTTCAAGCTAAGACATGCGATGAATTCAACCGGTAGTATGTGTTAGTGACAGTAGAAAGAGTTATAGTGGTCCTTCTCCCTTTCACAAGTAGGGTTTGGTATGGTAGTCGACTTCTCCGAGATATGGTTACCTAGTCTTATCCCAACATTTTGTTGCTTTGTGTTTCCCATTCTTTGCAGCGATGAAATCGTTTCACAGAAAGATAAAGGGTGGATTGATGTTATCGGGTTGTCTATTCTGTTATCCGTCATAGCCTTCTTTACTCATTTCTTTCTATTCTTTATCGTCGTTAGTTCAGCTATTATGGGTCTCTCGATATTTCTGCCTAGTCTCACATATTATAGCTGGAAAGTTATTGCCATTTGGTTTGGAATCTTTTGGGGGATTTTCGTCTTTGTAATTGTAGCGGGTAACTGGTTTGTAACGGTAACCTCCGATGATGACAGGTACCTTGCTGCCACCCTCATTATTTTAACAACCCTCATCATTCTAACAACAGTAATCAGCATCTTCAATACCTCATACAGCTTATAGGGTTTGGAATATTGAGTGCTAGACTGGTAACACTCATAAGCCTAATAGCCCCAATCGGCTGTGAGGTGTATTTATGGGAGAAAATCAGTATAGCTACTCAGCAATAGTCTTAATCGCGGTTGGTGTCGCCCTTATTATTGGGGCATTTATCTTCTTGGGGCTTGACCTGTCGACGTTGCCGTTCTACTTCAGCGTAGGGGCTGCTTTGATCGTGTGTGGAATCGTGTTCTTCTTCGTCAGGTTTCAGGCAGAGAGACGCTACTGTGCGAGTTGTATGCTGAGCTTTGCGCTGTTTGCATTCCTGGTTGCCCTAGCATTTACCCTACTCTTCTCGCCGACAAACTTCTTTAGATTTGGTATGGGCTGGCTTTACGCACTCATCTTCCTGATTTGTGGAGCGCTCTTCTGGTTCATCGAGCCTAAAGGTTCGGGGACAAGTTGTAGTGGCATCGACTGTAGCGGGTGTGACACCTGTGGACACGGGCTTCTCCTCTTCATCGTTCTCCTCCTCTGTGGGATTGCGTATATCCTCGAAACCGCGGGGTCTGACCCACTGGGGCTTGCCATCGCCACCGTGCTCATAGTGGGTGCCCTTCTCAACGTAGCCCGGATAAGGAGGAAATAACCTGAGCAGTTGGTATGCGTTGATAACTAATTCATAGTGGATTCTATAAGGGCGTCCACAGCCATAGGAGAAGGTTTTTGGACTAGTAGAGCCCAATGAAACGTACTCCTTTGGAGGAAGGAATTAACTTGTTTAATCGTGAGAAATTTCTTAGTGTGTTGTTTCTAGTGATGCTGTTGCCACTGACCACGGTGGTGTCAGCGCCCTTTCTCGGTCCAGTGACCCCGATGACCAACCAGGCCGTGTCAACACGTGCCCTGGGTACCCTTACTGAAAACTTTACAACTACGACGTACATGGATATTGGCGAGACAACGGCGGAGGGCTGGGGCGATGGAACCGTTACGGCCCCCCGTATCGGTGCGATTACCCTCCTCGATCACTTCAGCACATCCGTTCCAGTTCGAGCCGTGGATGTCCAAGGACACAAAGCCTACATCGGGCAATGGCGAGCAACAGCTGGCTCACCAGCCCTCACCATCCTAGACCTGACCGATCCTACCAACATGGTTGCGAGGGGTAGCCGCGACGCACCGGCGCACCTCTTTGATCTCCAGGTCGAAGGGGATATGCTCTTCGGCGGCGCCGACAGTTTAGCCGGGTCGCCTGATGGTCTGGGTGACACCTGGATCTACAATGTCAGCGACCCCTTCAGCGACTTCCCCATTATAGACAACTTCGTCAGTATGGAGGGGTTGCCTACGGGTATGGATGTGCAGGGCCGCTTCTACTACCTCACCTCCTATGGTGCCAGTGCAGACCACGGCTTCTACATCCTTAATGTTGAAGACCCAGGGAACATTCAGCATATCCCTAATCTCCTGATTTATCAGGAGCTTTTAGATGTGGATGTGGACGGGCAGCTAGCCTACCTAGCGGATGGGACGAATGGCCTCGCCATCGTCAACGTCTCTAACCCCTACAACCTTCTCAACGTGGGCTCGGTGAATACCCCCGGGAACGCCTCGGGCGTCCTAGTTGAGGGCACCCTCGCCTATGTCGCCGATGGAAGCAGCGGCGTACACGTCGTCAATGTCAGGAACCCATCCAGTCCCACCATCCTTGGGACTTGTGACACCCCCGGAAACGCCCGCCGGATGGCACTCCAAGGCAAAACACTCTATGTGGCGGATGGCTCGGATGGCTTAGCAATATTGGATGTCGCCGACCCAGCGAATCCCATTCTGGTGGACAGCTACCCGCTCACCTATACCTGGGATGTTGCCCTCTATGGGGGCGTTGTGGTGGTGTCCACCGACGATGGTGTCTACACCCTCCAAGTGGGCAGCATGGACAGCCTCTCCTACGTGGGCGCCTATTCAGGCGGCTACGAGTTCTGGGATGTTCGCGTCCAAGGTGACATCGCCTATGTCGCCGCAGGCGCGGATGGCTTGCTCACCATCGATGTGAGTGACCCGGTGCACCCCGTGTTACTGGATAACTGGTCCCTCAGTGCAGTATTCTACAGGAAGATAGATGTGCAAGGTAATTTCGCCTACATCGCCGACTATAATAGTGCTTTCCGTGTCTTCGATGTCAGTGACCCCAGCAACATCGAAGAGCTTGACTACGATGTTCTTACATATACTACTGACGTCGCGGTATCAGGTGACCTCGCTTTTGTAGCTGACGGAACCTACGGGGTCTATGTCTACAACGTATCGAATCCCTACCAGCTCCAAGGCATTGACTTCTACGATCTTGGCACCGAAAACGTTACTTCAGTCTGGGTGCAGGGGTATCACCTCTACGTTGGTTCAGAGGCCTCGAATAATGAACCCTTTGCTATCTTTGACATCCGTGACCCCCTTAACATCGACAAGATTTACAGCTGGACTCCGTATTCAGCGATCTTCTATGACATCTACGTCGATGGTGATTTCGCCTATACGCCTGATGCCCTAGGGTATTTTGCCCCATGGAATGTGACGGATCCCTACAACACCTACTACACTGACGTCACCGGTGGTCTCGGTGTTCCCCTTGGCGTCTGGGGCTTTGGCCCGTATTTCGTGGTAGCCAACTATTCAGTGGGTGTGGCTCTCTATGATGTGAGTGATGTCAGCGATGTCCAGTATATAGACTGCTACGCTGGCGCGACCACCGCCATCCAACTCACAGTCCACGGTGACTACGTCTACGTGGCTAACCGTAGCTCCCTAGTGATTCTCCGCCTATTCAAGAGCGCAGCCGCGACCTACACTACAGGCACCTTCACCGCCCAGTCAATCAACCTGCAACCCTCCACCTTCTACTACGTGGACGCCACCCTAACCGTCGACCACTTCGTACCGGGTGGTACAAGTGCTAACTACTTCCTCTCCGCCGATGGTGGGGTCCATTGGGAAGCGGTGACCCCGGGTTCTGCCCACACCTTCGCCTATATTGGGCTCGGTATCCAGTGGAAGGTCAACTTCACTAGTGCTTACAATGATCGCAGCGTGCATATCTATGAGGTCAGCCTCACCTGGAATACTGGTCCCCCCGCTGCTAATCCCTTACCAGTGATTATCGCTGCCATCGTGGTCATCGTCGTGATCATCCTGATCCTCCTGCTTCTGTACTTCTTCTGGTACCGGAAGAAGGAGAAGTAGACAACATCGCGTAATTCCCCTACTGGAGGCGTGCAGGCGCCTCCCCTCCTCCCTTTTTTCTACCGGTGACCATCTGAACATGGTGCTCGCCAAATCCCTTCCAGGCGGAACTTTAAGAGCCCCTTTACACCATCAGAAATATCTTCCGCTGAATGGCAGGATAAGATTTATTGGTTACCAACGTTCAAAAAGATGCACTCCTTTGGAGGAAGGAATTAACTTGTTTAAACGTGAGAAATTTGTAATAATGCTGTTTCTAGTGACGCTGCTGCCACTCACCACGGTGGTGTCAGCCCCCTTTCTTGGTCCAGTAACGCCAATGACCAACCAGGCCGTGTCGACGCGTGCCTTGGCTACCTTTATTGAAAACTTCACGACAACGACGTACCAAGATAGTGGTGCCACCACGGCCGTTGGTTGGGGCGACGGGGTTCTGAGTAGCCCGCGCCTCGGCTCAATCACCCTCCTCGACCACTACACTACTTCCACGCCTGTTCGGGCGTTGGAGGTCCAGGGGCGGAAAGCCTACTTAGGTATCTGGCGTAGCACCAGCGGCATTGCTTTGAGAATTTTGAACATCACTGATCCGAGCGATATGGAGGAGATGGGCAGTCGCAGTGCGCCACTTCACTGCTTTGATCTCCAAATCGAGGGCGACCTGCTCTTCGCAGGCGCTGATAGCTACCTGGGAGCAATCGATGGACAAGGTGACACATGGATTTACAACGTCTCGGACCCCTACAGCATCACGACGTACACCGACGACTTCATCGGTATGGAGGGATTGCCCACGGGTATGGACGTGCAGGGCCGCTTCTACTACCTGACCTCTTATGACGCTAGTTTAAGTCACGGTCTCTACATTTTTGACGTAGAAAATCCAGGGACTATCCATCACATCCCCAATTCCATGATCTTTTCAGAGCTATTGGATATTGATGTGGCGGGTCAACTTGCCTACCTGGCTGATGGAACATACGGACTCTTCATCGTTAATGTTTCCAGCCCCTACACCGTTA
>JABXGV010000209.1 GCA_016550485.1 archaeon | reverse complement strand
GACAGAAACGACTCTTTCAGAGAATGGATGTACCTTCCATATTGATCCTATGAAAGTCATGTTCTCTCTTGGTAACAAGGCTGAGCGGGAGCGTATGAGTCTAGTTGGCACAGGGGAGCTAGTTGTGGACATGTTCGCAGGCATCGGGCAGTTTACGATACCTATGGCGGTTCATGCTTCGCCCCGAGCAATTCATGCTATCGAGTGGAATCCAGAGGCTTTTCACTATCTTGAACGGAACATAAGCGAAAATCAGGTTAGCCATATAGTTACCCCTCACAATGGTGACGCTGCTGTTATCGCAACTGAAGTAGCTCAAGGTCGAGCTGATCGCGTGTTGATGGGATTATTTCTAGGAACTGCAAGATACTTGGATAAGGCGTTTGAATGTTTACGTCCAGGAGGAGTTCTTCACTTCCACGAAATTTTCGCCCGTCCAGAAGCGAGTATAAGAGCAATAAAGATAGTTGAAGATGCTGCACTCCAGATGGATAAACAGGTAACAATACTCAGCTCAAGAATTATCAAATCATTTAATCCACAGATTGACCATGTCGTTTTAGATGTGCTGGTAACCTAGATAATTAGTTGTAAATCAGCGAGTGACAGAGTAGCTACTGACTTCAGTTAGTATCTCCTTTGCTTCTGATTTTTCATCGAAGTATTTCCGGACAGGTCCTAGTAGTTTCGCAATAGCCTTTGCTGTTGCCTGTTTCAGGTCAAGTGGGTGGATTTCGCCTGAAGCATAAAGGCGCCTCAATTCAGCACAACTTCTTATACTAAGAGAACCGCCATGTTTTGGTGCCCGTTCAATTTTAAAAACGTAATCTTCCTGAGAAAAGAGAAGGTGGTTTACGTAGCTCAGAACAGGATTGTCATTGACTTCTCTAGCGGGGCAGTAAGCATTACGTAATTTCTTCATTATTTCTTTAGGCAAATCGTGAATTAAAATCGAGTCGTCGGGTTTTGATTTTGACATCTTCGTGGCTATCATTACCTCTTCAGCTGACACATGAGGCCCCGCTTCCATCCGAGATGTACCACTAAGTCCTGAAACAAGAGGAGTGTGGATTCCAATTGGTTTCCATCCGAGTTTTAATTTGTCAGCTACTTCCCTTGCTAGGACATGGGCCCGTCGCTGATCCATTCCACCCAGACATATTTCAAAGCGCTGGTTAATGATATCTGAAACCTGTAAGCAAGGATAAATGAGCTTCGAGAAATCTAGCTCTACGTCCTCTCCGCTTCTGCCCATAATTGTCATTGAACGCCGAACGCGAGCCAGAGTAAGGCTTTTCGCGACGCGGAGAGTGTCCTCCCAATACTCGAGTTTCTTCATTAAATCCTCAGCAGTGACAACACGGACTTCACGAAGATTTACACCCAAAGCTGAAAGACAATGACGGAGGTATTCAGCGCAACGTCTAATTTGATCAATGTTACCACCAAATTTGTCGTTTATCTTGGCATGCCACGTAGCGAGCAAAACATGCATCTTTACACCTAGCTTTGAGAGCGTTCGCAGCTTCTGGACCCAAATGGTGTGACCTAGATGCATCAACCCAGTCGGTTCTACGCCTATGTAACCTCGAGGTTTCGCCTTTCTTGTAAGTGCTGCAGTTAGATCTTCCAAAGTGACAACTTCTTCTGTTTGAAAAACTGCTCTAGCTACGGTTGGTAACAAATCTGTCATCTATAACAACCTCGTCCTCGAAGCATCAAAAGGGCTGATATAAAGGTTCTTATTTCTTCTTTTGATATCCTTCCATACAGAAGACGAAATTATAATATTAGCATCAATAGCTTTCTTTAGAAGATGTCAAGCACGCGGAATTCATTATCAAAGCAAGAATTACTTGAGGAAAGTTTTAGGAATGGCGTCACACTCCTAATAGAACTCTCAGCGGAGGGAGTAATAGTTGTAGTGGAGGGACAGAAAGACGCGTTGTCCCTAAGACGGTTAGGGCTCACTGGGCCAATCGTTACTCTTGCAGGGCATAGCATTATCACGCTAGCAGAGTCTTTTGCGGGCGCTAGCAGAGTCTTGATACTTTTCGATTTTGATACACGTGGTGAACAACTAACTGAACTGTTAACTTTACAACTACAAGGAACTGGAACGAGAATACAGTATATTATTCGAAAGAAGTTAAAGAGAGCATTCAGTTGGCAATCAAGGGTAATAGAGGGGCTAAAACCACTAGACGCAGGTTCAAGCACCACAAAGTTTTAATCAACCCCAATTATGTTTCATCTTGTATCATGCTTACATATCGTCAAGTTTAATCTTGACGTCTTCAGTATAATTGGTATACATATCACAGATATGATTGTGGTGACAAAATCCTACATCACTATGAGCATATCATCAATCAAAATTACCTAGGTGATGAGCTTTGGGTTCAAGTACACCTAGTACTGCTACTACAAAGTATGAAATACGATGTAAAATTGAAATTAACGGAGTTGTGGAAACCCCGGATGTCGTTGGGGCGCTCTTTGGTCAAACAGAGGGCCTACACTTCTTGTCGGGTGACATGAAGGGGTATTCGGTGAAGATTTAGATCTGAGAGAACTTCAACAGTCGGGACGAATTGGTCGAATTAAAGTTGAACTACATTCAGAGGGAGGCAAATCCCGAGGAATAATAGTAATCCCTTGTAGCCTTGACCGTACTGAAACCGCGATTCTAGCAGCGGCACTTGAGACAGTTGACAGAGTCGGACCATGTTCAGCGAAAATTACTCTGGAAAAAGTTGAGGATGTCCGTGACTCGAAGCGTAAACGCATCATTGACCGAGCCGTGGCTTTACTACGTGTTTGGGAAGGAGAAACCTCTCCTGGTGCTCAGGAAATCACTGACAAAGTTACGCGAGAGTCCAAGTCCGCCGAAATCACCAGATTTGAGGGGCTCCCCGCAGGCCCTGCAGTTCAAGAGTCAGACACATTAATCGTGGTAGAGGGACGTGCAGATGTCTTAGCTTTGCTTCGTGCGGGGATAAAGAACGTCATTGCCGTTGAAGGCACAAGTATCCCTCCTCCGATAATTAAACTCGCAAAAACAAAAGAGATTGTCGCCTTTCTCGACGGAGATCGAGGCGGCGATTTGATTCTAAAAGAATTATCCCAAGTAACAGAAATAAAATTTGTAGCCAGAGCGCCAACTGGACGTGAAGTTGAAGAACTAACAATAAAAGAGATATCCAAGGCCCTTCGTAATAAAGTGCCTGCTTCCCAAATTGCTGGACGAATTAAACGAAGGGCTAGCGCGTCGGCAACAACAAGAGCTTCTACCTCTCCAAAAAGGAGAACGCGGCGCACAACACAAAAAACTGGTACGCAGCGGCGAACTACAACCCGTTCTAAAACCGCGAGCCGAAGTGTTTCACGCCCTAAAAGGGGAAGCATCCCCAAACCAATACGTGAATTAGCGGAGAAAATCCAACAGACAATGACCGCAATTATTCTCGACAAGGACAAAAAAATCTTAAAGGAAGTTCATGTCGCAGAACTTGCTACAATCCTGCAAGAGATAGATGAAGCAAAAACGATACTTCTGGACGGTGTCATCACACAGCGGCTCGTAGACATCGCTGATGAGCGGGGAGTAAGTTTAATTATTGGTGCAAGAATCGGGAATGTTGTAAAAAGGCCTGTGAAGATAAAGATACACACATTCAATGACTTGTAAAGGAGTCCCAATGTGTAAAGAGGAGTAATGCTTAAATAGCGAGCTACCTCAAATTCGCCCTCAGCCGCATCAATACAGGAGTAATTCAGTATGACGCAAAGGAGTTTGGAGATTACACGGACTCTACAGCTAATTGGAATCTTCTTTGCGTTGAGTGCGGGAGCTGTGGTGGTCCTCAACCTAGTGTTGGATTGGGCTTGGGACATCCTTGCTGGCATTTTACTTACTTCTACGCTTTTACTGTGCGGATTATCCTTTGGTGTTGCTGGGCTAATAACAGAAAACCCTGAACAAACTCGTAAACTCTTTGGAGAATGGCTTGCTGGCTGTGCAGCAGTTTTAATCTTCGTGATTATTATTTACGCGCTAATCTAGGGGCAGAATAATGGCCGAGTCCACTGAAATAATTGCAGGAATAGTGTGGTAATCATAGCTTTTCTCGGAATGTTTAAATTCTCAAGCTAGAGAAATGCCAAGACGGAGGAGATTGATTTCCCCCTTACCCTATTCGAGATATTCATAATAGCAATAGCACTGGCGGCAGTTTTCATATTAGGCGTGATTGTTCGTGGTTTGAAGCCAAAAACCGTAGTTAAATCACCACTATACAGGATACAGGATACTAGTGAGATAGTTGTACGTGGACAATACCGACTAGCAAAACGCAATCCAGAACAACTCAAAGAAGCCATCTATCTCAGTATACGAGACCGAAGGGGAGAATATTGGTCCAAAAGACATGCTGGTCGTAGCCTAACTTTCCGCTACCCAATAAGGACAAAGTAAGACAAAAGAAAAAGACTCCTCTTCAAGGTACCATTCCGGCTTGAGACGAATAAAGGATTCTGCCCCTATTGATCTACTGGTGTGGGTTCTCGAATCTACTGACGAAGAAATGCTGGTTGAGGCGGAATGCCGACCTGCACTCTTCAGAAAGATTACCCAACAAAATGTGTCTGGCACAACTGAAGCAAAGAGAACAGCATGTCAGCATGAGTGTAGCGTTCTTCTGCGGGCGATTTTTGTGGGTAGCCTACAGGCTAAAGTTGTAAAGCCTGCTGCTCCGATGAAAGAAACGACCCAAGAGATTTGGGAACTTCTAGTAAACCGTGTGGAGACGAAGCCGCTTACGACCAGAATCACTTCAGCTCTTACTGAGGCTAGAAGAGAGGTCAGTGTATTAGGTTGGGTTGATACAGCTGGATTTCCTCTACTAAAAGCCGCAAGGGATAGAGATGTTCGTGTCAGAGTAGTAACTCATACAGCCTCCAAACGCGAGATGCGATTTAAAGAGGCAATGCGTGAATTGATTATGGTTCTAGGTAGAGAAGCTATTCGTCTTGAGCCGTTGTTTCATTCGCGGCTTCTGATTGTGGATGATTTTGTGTTTGTGGGGGGTGTGGATTTAACGAGTGATAGTCTGTCGCACCGGATTGAGTGTGCGATATGGACGAATTCTCCGAGTGTCGTGGCGAGTGCCAAGGAATTGTTCGAGGAATGTTTCACTCGTGGAACACCCCCTCGTACTCGTACATGAAATACTGTAAATCGAATAAACACACCAACTCTGTATCTCCAGATTGAATATGAGCTAAGTGCGAGAGGAGACCTGTCTCTCATGTTCTTGCAGTTCTACGACAATAATGACTTGTACTTTTGTAGGTGAGGGTATGCCTCTAACAACTCCTTATCGATTAGAGGATGATTGTCTGAGATGGCTCGTTTAACGGCACGCGGAACGGTCTCACCTCTTGCCCAGCTAGAATAAGTTGTCAGGCTCCCTGTATAGCCTGTTTCCTCCCTAACCTTTAATGAATGGGAACTGACTGATTCGGTAGGAGATGAGAGGCGTAGCTTCAGGAACTGGACATATGCTTTGACGGCTTTCTCATCAATTCTTAGACGTTCCAAGCCTTTCTCTATGATTCTTTTGATGCTTTGTGGTGCAATTGTAACACCAAAGTTGTCGAAGATTTCCTCACGAATCCTTACATCTTGTCCTTTTTGAGGTAGCTCTCTTGCCCTCTTTTGGATAAGACGAATCAGAGGGAGATCTTCAATTTGATTACCTTTAGATCTTGCACTTTCTCTCATTCGAACAAGCTTCACTAACGATTCTTGTCTTCCACTTGCAGAAAGGAAGACCGGTAATTCAGAAAGTAATCGAAGTTGCTGCGTACCTCCAACGAACGGGTTGAAACCTGAATCTGATTTTCCTCTATAAGGACTAAATCCAAGACTTTGTAAAAGAGGTTCCACGAAGGAACCCTGTCGCTCAGCAGCTATCCCAAACCCGCCCATATCTACCCAACCATCTCCGTCGCTTAATCCCTGTGTAACTTTGATTCGGAAAGCTCTGTCAGTTTGATATATCCAATCAGCTTCAGAAATGTGTTGGGTGTGATTTCCTCCAGGTGGAAGACAGAGCACCGCTTCGCTGAACCATGTCAATAAAGGATTTGCATTTGACCTCCAATGATACTGGTCTGACTCAGAGTTCAAGTTTCTCTGTTTAACAGGTACACCAAAGCGAGTCCAGTAATAGGCAACACGGTCACCAAAACCTTTACTCCAAGAGGACCTTGAAGAAAGATTCATCTCGAAAGCACTACTGGTTATCTTCAACTTGGAAATACCACCGTCGCTAAGAGAAGCACCTATTAGATAGGCGAAGGCAAGACGACATTCTTCAAGTGTACAGAGAGGTCCGAGTTGGTGTTCCCACTCGTTATAGACTTTGGGGGCCAAATCGAACATCTTTAGTTTTTCTAGGGTTGGTGGGTGGAGCTGTACTAACAATTGATCGATTTGCTCTTGGTGAATAATACGGGGTGGAACTTGAATCCAGTCAGTGAATTGTACTACTCCCTGCCTGGGGATTGAGGTAACTGGAAGCCAGTTGTATCCGGGTTCAGGCGGTGTGTGGGGAATACTAGCAGCGATATGGACAAGATAAGGGCGATGAGCTAGTCTTATACCATCAGGTGCTTTTGCTCTCTCCTCAATTTCATAAAATCGTAGGTCACGGGGATAGAAACCTGCTTCAGCAAGGTTTCGGTGAATAAGGTATCGTTCTGCATATTTTACCCACCTCATATATTTGGGATGTGATACGATGTGGTGTTTTAATGCAAATGTGTCGATTCGCTGTTCTACATCTTTAATGGATTCAAGCCCTCCGTCACGGAGTTTGAGTCGTCGGATTTCCTTCACGAATTCAGCACGACGTTGCAGCATGCCAATGAACTTTGGAGGTTTACTACGTAGCCAATCATCACGGTCCCGTTTTGGGAGACCCATAAGCTCGATGAAGAAACCTTGTGGGAGGATAGTATCAAATTCCATCAGAGATTGGAACTGGAAGAACCGCTTGACCTTGTAGTGCCATTCGTCAAAGCGGGGATGTAGCTGGACTAGAGGGGAGGCTTGTAACGCCTTGAGGTAGGTTTCGTAGTTGGAGATTTTGGTGAGAGAAGCAAGGTCAGGTGCGTCCTCGATTAGGGAAAGGAGATCAGCAGTTACGTCGATGAGCCGAGAGCCAGGCAGAGGGAGCAGGATTTTCCTAAATTCGGGGTTGTCGGCTGCGCGGAGGATTGGCGAATCGGAGTCTGTGAGACTATAACTCTGAAAATCTGCCTGAATCCGTTCCTTCAGAAGATATCTTGCGGATTCACGTATTATGCCCTTGTAGGTGATTGGTGTACGTTCTCTTTCCAGTGTTCGTTCACGGATACCCAATCTATCGATTGTGGCTTCTAACTCGGCTTTGGTTTTGGGTTTTTGTAGGGATAGCTGCTGGATTGCTGTTTTATTCTTATACTCGGCAAGACGGGCTAGTTGTGAGAGACTCAACTGCTGGAATTGTCTTAGTGTTTCGTCTACAGAGCGTTGGGTATCACCAACCTTGATGATAATGGGTTCTTGACTTTCTTTCTCCTTACCCTCCTTTGTACTAGACAACATGAGGTTCTCCTCACCGATACTTCCCGCCTTTGATTCAATACTTCTCACAACACGCTGTTCAATTTTTATCAATAATTCTGGGCGTTCCACACCGTCCATCCATTTCTCAATCACCTCAGCCGGAATACCCGTTGAATCGGCGATGAACTCGACAGGACCCCCCTCTCTGAAGTGCCTCCTCACATTGAAGAATGTCCTTACCTGGTAATCGAGGTCAGCGAAATCGGGCGACACGGTTTCATCGGGGAAAGCTCGAAGCGCCCGTTGATACTCCTCCAAGTCATCGATTCGTCTAAACGGTTCGAGTTCAACAGACTCATTAGTGGTTTCTCCAGTATCAGGGCTGCTAGTATCCTGAGACATGATGTGGCGCTCCTGAGAGGAATCAGATGAGGTCCGTACTTCTACTATCCTCTCATCAGGCGGTGATATATTCTCCCCGACTCTGTGTAGACGCGACGCGCTTTCCGCTTTGCGCGCCGCCTCTTCAATATTGGTAGATATCTCCTGCTTCTCTTCAGGTGTTAAGGAATCCTCCTGCAAATCCCGCCGAATCTCATCGACAAGGCTATCGAACCTAGCATATTCTTCGAGAAGGAGACTGCCCTCTGATGGTCTAGTCGCCTCTGGTGAGCCACCCTCCTTCACAAAGGCGTCTTCTACTCTAT
>JABXGV010000208.1 GCA_016550485.1 archaeon | reverse complement strand
TCAGCATCTCGAGAAGAGAAGCCAATAGAGCCGTTACTACCCTCGTGGAGCAGGGTAAGGTTCAAGAGACTACTTATAGTTTCTATGAACTGGTCGAAGGCTGAATCTGAACTGCTGCTACTCATCCGTGGAGTAATTTGTATAGGAATAGGCAGCTCTACATGCTAGCTTCTTTTGCGTAGTTGAAACATCAGGGTTTGAATTCGGTGAGGAGTGATAGTGAGGGTCATGGTTTGAGAGGTGGGGAACTGGAGTTCAGGTGTTAGGCTTGGTTCCTCAGCGAGTGTGGCTGCAGCAATGTTATCGGGTGTGATACTGGTTTGAACCCGAGCCGTAACCTCGATTCCACAAGCGTCGTAGAAGCGTAGTACTGTCGAGCCTATCTTCTCGGCTTTCTTCAGAGCGCTAAGGAATAGGTTGTCAGGTTCAATGGAAAGAAAGCTGTGTCTACCTGACAGGGTTTCTAGAGAGGCAGGTTTATGTTGTGAGATTTGTATTGACCGGAGTGGTACAGCGAAGGCTTGAGCCTGACGTAGGGTTTTACTGTCACGCCATGTCCCCTTGTGTGGGATAATGGCGTAGTGATAGGTGTGGGGGCCCAAGCATTGTGCGCCATGTGTTGCGAGGCTGGGTCCAGCGTTGCCCCTCCGCGTTGTCAAGTCGTTACGGGAGAGCCAGCCGATAGCGCGGAGAAGCGTGATGGCGATGGTGCGTTGTTTGTCATCGAGCACCTCGTATTCAGGGAGGCCTCGGCTAGCTATCATCAAGCCAGCGGACTCACTGGTGACATCAACGAAGGTCTGTTGTGGGTGGGTGGTGGAGGCATCCTCAAACCACCCTAAGGGCTTTCCAGGAACAGCGGGGGATTGGAAAGCATAGGTGAACAGCAGATCCATGAGAGTTGGGTATAATGGTGTCTCCCACTCGTGAACTGCAGCCTTAATTGGACGCTCGGTGACATGGAAGGGGGTGTCTGCCCAGGCAGTATCTGCCTTGAGACTGGTTGGGAAGAGCACACGGAATCGGTGGTCCTTTGCTGTGTTGTTAATGTGGGTGCTAACGTCCACTCGTGGCACCCCATCGTAGATGGAAACGAGGGTTCGGAGAGCTAGTTTAGTGGTGTTGGTGCTCCGGCTGCCTCTTGATGTAGCAGCTTCTTCTGGAACAGTAAGACTGGATGTGATCTCCCAGGTTGCTACCACTGGTCCTTGTTCTACTAGGCGGATGGTGGGGCGGGTGCGATGGGTTGTGACGCGGCGGTCCTTGGTTGGGGGGCAGTAGTTGTATTCGTCGCCGACGTCGCCTGTGTCTTCGAAGGTGAGGAGGCGTTTGTATCGGCGTTTGCTGGGTTTGTGGTGAAGGGTGAGGGTGCCGTCGGAGGGAGACAGTTTCAGCTGTATGAACGGATTCTCGGCAGAGAGCTGATCAGAACCTTCTCCTATTTTAAGAGCAGATTTTGCCTGCTCCTTATCAGAAAGGGTCGGCGCAAGATGGTAGCTAGCGTAGCCAAGGCTTGGAACATCCTTTGCAACAAAGGTCACTAGCAGAGTGTGTTCCAGTTTGATGGATTTTGGTTCTCCAGATTCCGGGGAGGGTAAATGATGTTGGTCAATGAATGGATGCAGAGCTGAATCAATCTGAGGGCCTGGCGTGATTTGGGCTGGTATGGGGTTACCAACAGCGTCGTAGAGGGTACTGCCCTTGAGGGATTCAGCGGGTTTTTCCGTGTGCAGGATGATTCGAACCACATCGGTGTGAGCCCAGGTGTGCGGATTGAACACGAGGAATGAATGGAAGCAGGGCTCGGGCACGGACGTTGGCGGCGTTGTATCTGCGTGTTTGATGATGGTGGTGATGGCGTCACTGAGCACGTTGTTGGTGAGTTGTTGGCACCATTCGTAGCGGCGTTCCATGTCTTCGTGGACTGAGTCGATGCTGCAGCCACAGATAGAATCGTGAGGGTGATTCTTCAGGAGGAACTTCCAGGCGCGTTTGAGCCACACTGTTGGGTATGGTGCCCCGAGCCACCAGGCGATGGTCGCGAAGGGTTCAGCCCAGCGCTCAAGAAGCATTTGCGATGCAAAGTTGGCTTGCTTGAGGTAGATGCGAGCAGAAAGAACACCTGGTAGAATCGCGAAGTGTTTCGAGCTGCGCTGCTCTCCATGAATCACGGGTAGCTCCGATACATCCACTTCTTGACGTACAATATCAAGGTAATCTCGTAGGGTACCGTGCTTGAATTCTACACCCTTAAGGGACTCTACTGTAGGGCTGAAGAGCTGAGTGAGAGAACCTTCAAGTTGTTTCACATCGGGCTGGAACTCAAAGAAGCTGGCTGGACTTTCCATCGTTGTGAGGAGACGGCTAAAGACATCACCCAGTGATTGCCCAGCTAGAACGTCGGATGACTTGAGGCGCTGGTTGAGCGACTCAATCAAGCCAGGAAGATGGGGTTGCGGTGGAAGGTGGTCGCTCCCATTGGGTAGCAGAATCGCGGAACTGGTTGCCCGTGGACCCAGAATAGTGACCGGCATTAAGAGCTGAGCGAGGGTCGCGTCCACATCCTTGGGCAGATTGGATGCAATCCCGTAACTTGCGCCCAAATGGACATTGAGCACCTCCGACCCATCGGGGGATTGCCAACGGGTTTCGGTGGGTAGCGATTCACCCTTATCGTCGAAACCCCGCCAGAAGACACTCGAATCAATCCCAAACCCACGGAGGAGCTGGGGGAGTTGGGCGATGTGCCCAAAGAGGTCAGGCACGTAACCTACCTTCATGACGGGACCAAGGGCTTTGGCTTGTTGGTGGCCCAAGAGAAGATTCCGGATTAAGGCTTCTCCGCTGACAAGAAACTCATCAGCCAAGACGTACCATGGCCCGATGAGGAGGCGTCCATCTTTCGCAAGGCTTTCTACACGAGGGCGATTCTCTGGACGTATTTCTAGATAATCTTCTAGCACGATGGTCTGCCCATCTAGGGTGAAGTGACGGTACCGTGAATCCTCCTCCATAAGGTCGAGAAGCTGATCCACGTTCTTGACGAGCTGCCAGCGAAAATCCTCAAAGGGCAAATACCATTCACGGTCATGATGTGTGTGGCTCACAACAATGATTTGTTTCAGTGGCTTAGTCAACACAAATCCCATCAATTCCTAGGTCTTTCTTCCTAAAGCTTTTTCACTAAACTAGCAACATGGCGAGCTGTTTCCAAATGTTTAAATTAAGTTCTGGTTTTTACTTGAATGGGAGTTTGACTAGGTTTACACAAGCAAAAGTGGAATTGTGATTTGGTGGCTGATTGTGAGATATAACAGAGCGATTTCCTGCCTGCTACTAATCTTCTCTCTAATCCTAGTCATCCTCCCATTCTTCAGTATAGTATTTCTTCAGCCTGAGTTTACCATACTTAGCGGTACATACTTCATCGCGATGAGTAGTACATACTTCATCGCGATGTTTAGTTTAGTCTTCCTTGTGCCTTCAGCAGTACAGGTGTATTTAAACGAGGCTAGAGTGGAGGTTCTTTGGACTGGGGGATTATCAATTGCGTGTATCCTGTGTTCTTTCATATTTTCTCCACTCTTTTACCTTGGTGAGGTTTTGTTTAGCGGGCTAACACCTGGGGTTTGGTCTATCGTGCTACCACCTTGGTACCCTTTTCTAGACCCCCTTTCAACAGTTATCTTATTGATAGCCATGTCGCTCATCTCTATTGCTATCATCATGTATCCTCCTAATATAAGGCGACAGCAGAGAGTGACAAAGCCGCGTCCGAAGCCAACCCGTAAACCCATTCGCAAACCCGCTCATCGATGGGTGCCCTCCCAACGGCAAGTGACCGTGGCGGTGTGTGCCACCTGTGGCAGCGAGAATAATCCCACAGCGAAGACATGCTGGAACTGTGGAAAATCAATCAAGGCTGCTCCCCTAGAAACTGAGCTTATCGAGACAGCGCAGCATTGCGTGGTGTGTTCGGGTGAGATCCGGTCAAGGGATAGAGTGGTGTTCTGTCCCAGCTGCCGTGCTCAGGGACACCGTGCGCACATGCTGGAGTACGTGAGGGTGCAGACTGCCTGCCCGAACTGTGGGCAATCTCTCCGTCCTACCGAGTTAGTCCCAACAACCTAGAAGACAAGCCTCTAGCATGCCCCTTAGCGACGGAGGGCGCCTCACAAACTTTATTAGTGTATTTTCCTGAGGAGGAGCGCATTGGAGGTTGTTGTTGGTGAAGCGCTCTCGGATTGCGATGTTTCTATTCCTTGTCGTGTTGGTCTTGGTGATTGTTACACCATTTATCGCCATTGCCACTGGATACAACTGCATAATCCACTTTCTAATCGTTTTGGTTGGAGGGTTGGTTCTTGTCCTTACAATTCGTGCTGCATACAAAGAAGACAAGGTGCCTGTAGATGTTGCCTCACCGCTGCGCAGAGACGCTTATACGCATGTTAGTCCACTTTATTACTGGTTTAGTCCACGTCTTATGGGTCTTGTTTGCGCTGGAGTCATATTGGGGTTAGCCTATTTCGCTCCCGCGTTTCTTAGATTCGAGTCTTCGTTTTACCCTAGTGGGTATTATTATCCTCTACCGGATCCACTCTCGTGGAATATTTGGCATGTTGCTGCTGTGCTCTCTGTGCTCGCTGGGATTATCTATAAGGCTAGACCCCGATACTAATCGACGGGAACCTACTGGGTGATTCATCACCGGGGTTCCCAAGGTTTCAAGTACAGTATCGGTGCTGTTAGGGCTACAAGGACTAGAACTTCTAAGGCGACTACATAGAAAGGGAAGAGTGCCATTAGGAAGTTGTAGAGCAGCAGCGTAATGCAGGCCCAGACGAAGAAGAAGAGGAGGGATAAGACGAAGCCGATTCGGCGGAGGTGCTTCTCCCGGAGTTCACTCGCCTTGGAGCGTTTCAGTATATCCAGGCGGAAGAGCAGTTCTTCTTCCATGAAGGCAGCGAGGGTCAGGCTGGCCCCTGATGCAGCGGCGGGTAACGCGAAGAGGAGGACGGGGTCCTGTAGGGGAGGATTCACGGTTCCGAGGGAGATGCCCAGGTACAGGAGGAAGCCGATGTTTGCGCAGAAGAATATGGCTGTGAGGGGGATCCAGAGCAGGATGCCCGCAATGAAGTAGACACCGGACATGCAGTCAGCCAAGGCTTTCACCAAAATTGATTCTTTCCGTATTTCCTGCGGGAACTGCTGAAAAAGACTCTGTTTACGGCAGGGCGGGGGATTCCGTGCTTTTATTGTTGGAGGAGTTGTGATACCTCGCTGCTTTGGCTGGTGAGTGCCTCATCCACTTGGCGGAGCTCCTCCATTAGATGGCGCTGCTTGCGCTCGTAGAAGTCTGGGCTGATGTTGTTCTTTCTCCGTTGGGCTTTGAGCGCCGTGAGCAACTTGGTAGCGATGGTTCCCCGCATGAGCAGATCTTCACGTTCTTCAATCAGCTTCTGGATAACGGGTAGTGGCGTAGCGGATTTCTCGATAAGGCTGTAGAGCGTAACCAGTATAGCGTCTAGTTCTTCGAGGCGTCTACTTACTGCCTTGAGCTTGGTGGGGGGATTGTCCCGAGTCTGCCCAGTCATACAATGATCCCGTCCCGGACGCTTTCTCTTGCGTGTTTGGGCTTCATATATCTTTTTACACGGGTCCAGACCTTCCTGTCGCCCTATTCCACTTACCTTCGTGTCATTCACTTATACGGTGGTCTCCCCTCCTTTTTCTACAACCTGTATGCTACTGTTCGCTACGAGTGAGGTGGGCTGCTGTGACGCGACCTGTGGTTCCTGCACCGGAGTTTTGTAGAATTTTGAGCGAAGTTCTGGAACGGCTCCATCCTCACCAAACCCCTACCCAACCCTCACGCACCGAACGCGTCCAGCAGCTTCTACCTCTTCTCGAGTTTCTCTATCGTCGCCACTGGCGGACCGGCTTTACCGAAGAGAGTGAGGCGGTCCTCAAACGCTTCGCCTACAAATATCTTACAGGGAAAATTCCCAGCTTCGAATAAACCAACTCGAGAAGTGCTCACTATAGTTTTCTAGCCTAGACAATTATTGGAATATACAATCTTTTAGTAATAAAATCTATATTGAGCCCTGTGAGCTCCTCTCTACTAATTGTGTAATATGTAATCGGTGATCCAGGGGCTACATAAACGTGTACAGGATTCTTCCTTATGAAGGATGGCTTCTGAAAGAATTTGTAAATGACCTTCAGGTTCTCCTCTGCAACAATGTCGATGAAATCTTCAGGTTCTAACTGCATTGTTGTGGGTCCACTCACATTTACTTGAGGAACAAGCATTGGTTTAGATTTGGGTTTCATTCAGGTCAAGAAGAATGCACCATTCACCTTGAAATCTTTGGCAAGCTTTTTGAAGAGCTGGAGAAGCTTGAGCGGATAAAAGGGAAGGCCTACGTGACACCCGCCTATGGTCTACGAGTGATACGTCACAAGCGGGCCCGAATGGCTACAAAGTGCCTTATTGAGCTCTGGAAGTGGCACGATATGAAGTACCCTGAACGCGTCTTCGACTAGCTGTCCCTGGGGTCAGGATTGGCTTGACTTGTACTCTTCGGCAAGGATATCCATGAGCAACTCGTCAATATACTTGCCTTCTCGGAACAGGCATTCACGGTACCGGGCGACCTGCTGGAAGCCCACTTTCTGGTAGGCGCGGATGGCACGAGCATTATCCTCGTTGACCCGTAGATAGATGCGGTGCAAGTTCAGGGAGTTGAAGCCATAGTCTAGGAGTAGGCTAAGCGCTTCGGTGCCAAGTCCCTGGCTCCAGTACTTCTTGTTGAAGATGATGATGCCCAGTTCGGCCCCACGGTGGATTGGGCTGATATCGGTGAGTTCGCAGCACCCGATGAGGAGCTGGCTTTTATTCAGCTCTATCCCGAAGACGTAGCCCCTCCCCGACTTCCTTCGAGCCCATGTGCTGCGTATAAACTCCTCCTCTTCCACTTCTGAAATGGGGATTGGCGCTCCGAGGAAGTGGCGAACCTCCATATCGTTGAAATGCTTGAGAATTTCCTGGCCGTCTTCGAGTTCGAGCCCACGGAGCGTCACTTGTTTCCCTTTCAGCAAAACCGAACACCTCGTAGTTCTTGGGTTCTCAACTCAGGGTTTAACTTAACTCTTTCCTACCTGAAATGATGTCAAGGCAAGGGCAGATTTGGAGGTTTAGTGTAGGGTGAATCTACATCAGATTTATGTTCAGTACTACGCAACTAGGATTGGT
>JABXGV010000207.1 GCA_016550485.1 archaeon | reverse complement strand
TATGTCATCGCCAAAGTCCTAGTACGACTGCGCAGCGAGAAGGCGCTAGCTCCACTCCTCCAAACCCTCACGCACTCAGACCCCAGCACACGCTGGACCATAGCCATTATTCTCGGGCAAGTCGGTGACCCACGCGCCACCGATGAACTGATCGAGGCACTCAGCGACCAGGACCCAGATATTCGAAGAATAACTCTCCATGCCATCAGTCATATCCACGGCGACCGAGTGCGGGCAGCCATCACGCAATGCCTTGAAGATGAAGACCCCAAAGTACGCCGAGATGCCGCGACCATACTTGAGAAGCTCAAGAAAGAAGACCGATAGCTAGGAGAGAAGGCGTTACCTTCTATTAGAAGGTGTAAGGCACGTATTCGCCCTTACAGGGTGACCCCTGACAGACAAGGAGTTTTCGCTCGCCGATGGGGGCGATCCAGCTCCAGATGGTAAACCCGCCCTCCACGTGGTCACAAGCGAAGTGTTCGTGGTTGCGCATGACCGCCTGCACCTCCTCCAGGCTGATTGAGCCGCTCTTCCCGACAAACCAGTCATTGTAGTATTCGACGCGGATGCGGGGGTTCTCCCAGGAAATACCTCGTTTATCGAGGACTTTCATTTCGGGTGAATGGAAGTTGTTGGATACCGCGGCGAACCCATTGTCTGGCCAGATGACATTCATTCGTTCCGCATGGGCTTCGACGATGGCGATGTCGTTCGCCTTATCGGCGATGACATACATCATCCCCCAGGTCTTAGGAATCTTCTCAAGATAGGCGACCGCCTCCTTGGTGCTCTGGCAGGTGTCGAGGATCCAGCGGGTGGCGATGTGAAACATCACTCCGGGTTGGGGGTTGGTCCAGTCCGCTAAGGCAGAGGAGATAGCGAGTCCCGCTTCGTTCACGCCTCCGAAGCGGGCTAGGCGAAGACGGAGGAAGGTCGTGCCCAGGCTCTTCAGACCACCCTCAGGACTCGTCCAGCACACAGTAAGGTCCTTGTCACCACCTTCATTCCAGTCATGATTCCGTAAAAGCACCGGAACGCCATCCACCATGTGCTCCCCCGAGATGGCAATAACACTGCAGGCGGACTTGATGCTCAGGCACAGCTCCGACGCCGCAAAAACATCAAAGTCGAAGCCACTCCCATCCGCCATCCCCTGGAGCTCCTCGAGAAGCCCTGGTGCATGGGCCTCAACTACCTCTGTACACTTCCTGCCAAACTCTAGCTGGGCTTCGTCTAGCTTAGGAGGGAACTTGGGTAACCCCAACTTCTTGAACATACGACCGGTCTCAAGTCCCATATTGTAATAACTACCTGATAGCTTCTGCTCAAACATCATTCATTCCAGCTGAGATGCCCCTCAGAGCATAGCTCCATTTAAATTTATTAGGGTACCGGAAAACTTGGTGCTGATAGGATAATCGTTGATTACTAGCTGTGAGGCTGAGCCTTAGGGCTTATCCCTCGATTTGTTCCAGGGCGGTACGTACGGCGCTCCGTACCTCGCGGGACTTCTCCATCCGAATCGCGTTTAACGGCTCAACAGCACGTGGGTCACCAATGTTTCCGAGAGCCTCAGCGGCGGAACGCCGCACCTCCCACTGCTTATCCTTTAGTGCCGCGATAAGCGGGGTCACAGCGCGCTTGTCACAGATAATACCGAGGGCTTCAGCGGCTCCACTCCGCACTTGCATATCCTTATGGGTGAGTACTTGCAAGAGCAGTTCTACCGCCGCCTCACCGAACTTCCCCAAGGCAGCGATTATATTTCTTCGGACATCCACGCTACTCTCCTTAAGCCGATCGATGAGTGGGGCAATAGCGCTAGGATCCCCACGTTCCCCTAGTGCCCGGGCTGCAGCGATGCGAACGAAGGGGTTGCCTTTCTGTAATGCAGGAATCAGCAACTTGGCAACTGGTAGGTCTTGGATGGCGCAGAGGGCTTCAGTCGCCGCGGCAGCAAAGTTCATAGGCCACAATCGTTTTTCAGCAGCACTAATCGTAGATAATTGGCTACGAATCCGGGATGCGATGCGTATTCCCAGACTTACCGCGAGAGCCACACCCAATGGAACATCTGGACTCCGATAAAGATACTCTTCTAGGAAACTAACACTACCATCAGATGTACGCGGCACTGGGACTTTCTCCAAGCCTTTCAGGAGGGGCTCAGCGGATCGAATATCGCCAAACTCTTTGAGGGCGGCAGCCGCCTTCCAGGAGACCTCCCAGCCGCTTCCCTGCAACACTCCAATAAGGGGCTCGATGGCCCGGGGATCCCCCAGCCGTCCTAAGGCTTCCGCGGCAGTGGCTCGGACGAGCTTTGATTTCTCTGCTAGAGCTGCCAATAATAGGTCTGTGGCCCGGGGGTCACCAATCAGTCCCAGGGCTCGTGCAGCTTCACGCCGGAGGAACTCCTCTTTCTCATCCAGCAGCGATAGAAGGGGATCCACGGCACGGCGGTCCCCTAATTCCCCGAGGGCAATCACCGCAGCTAATTGCGGAGTGACCTCTGTACGGGAGAGGAGGGGCAGCAGGGGCTCCACGGAGGGTTCGCCAATCTCGATAAGGGCTTCAATCGCCTTTTGATGAAAGGCTTCATTCTTGATATCAAGGGCCTGCACGAGAGGTATGGCAGCTCGCGGGTCACGAATCAACCCCAGGGCTTCCGCTGCCGCCCGAGCCACAGGTTCCTCCTTGTCGACCGCGCCCTGCGCGAGAATTGGAACTCCGTCGGCGCCACCAAGGACCCCTAGTCCCCACATTACCCAGTACCGTACCGTGTTATCCTTTTCCTGTGCCAGCTGGGCGAACTGGGGCACCACTTGGGGGTCTCCAATCTTCGCGAGCGCCTTAATCGCTTCAACTCGGACATCACGCTCGGGGTCGCTCAGTAATTTGAGGAGCGGCGCAACTGCTTTCGTCGCCTTCGCGTCTCCAAGCTGACGCGCTGCCTGTAGCCGGACATCGCTGTCCGCATCGAGTAACTCTCGGAGTAGTCCCGTTACTTCTTTCGGCGAAAGGGAACGTGTAGGTTCCTCTGCTTCATCGTCGTCTTCAGGTTCATCATCCTGATGCTCAAACATAAATGCCATAGCTACTACCCATCCCACGCTTGAACACTTCATCTATTGCCTGTCCTGGCTTAAAACGCTATACCTTAGCGTAATGCCTCCATATCAAGGAAAAGAGGGAAGGAAGCCTAGTGGGTGAGTAACTCCCTTCAAAGGACCCTAGGTCTCAAAGCATCAGTAGTGGAGGTTTTCTTTCTAGTTTCGTGGAGACTAGTACTCCTCAATTTTGAGACCGGGCACACGACTGAAGCGCTTCGGGTTTTTTGTGAGTAGAGTTTCGCCATGTACGATCGCAATAGCAGCAATCATCGAATCCTCAGGATCAATAGGATGACCCTCCTTAATGAGTTGACTGTAGATACACCAGCGACCAAGATGCTTGCGTTCGTGATGAACGCCGAAAAGAATCAGACCGGTTAGATGAGCCGGTACGCAACGTTTTTTTAGATGAGACGTATCTATCCTAGTTGTCTCAACGGGAAGATCAGAGGTAGTCTGCCACGTTGGCGAGGAGGGTATGTCAATAGGCATGACGGTACCAGAACTCGTGTTGAGGCCAGCAGTTGTTAAAGCTGAAACGCAGTTGAAGGGATTTGCATGAAAACACTTGTGGTAAGCCTGCTTTGTGTGCTGTGCCTAGCGTTTCCAGCTGCACTCTGTGCACCAGTGGATCGCCAATACTATGACTATGTTGACCTTGTGGTCACGGCACCTCCCGACGGTTACTGGACCGGATACTACGAATTCAATGGAGATCGGCACGATATTAACGGAAACGGATCTGCCTCCTACCGAATGCACGCGCCAGGCGACAGCGACGAAACTTTCGCTTGGATAATCGAGGCGTTGTTGACGAGAGTCAGTTCAGGCAGTTGGGAGTTGACCGTGAGCCTCGTCTCGGACGATGATGAGGTGCTCAGGACTGCCTCGACTTCTGGGACATTTCCTGCAACTCTCAATTGGATGCACACATATACTCCTCCAATCGAGACACAAAATATTCCAGGCTTCTCCTTTGCGGCTGTAATCACTGGTCTGATTGCCGCTCTCATAACGGGTTTCGCCATCCGGCGTCGCCATCGTAAGTGAAGAGCATCCGACTATCGACTGAAGCGCACTATGCCGCCTAGCCTGACGAGTGTAGAGTCCAGAAGGCGCGAGCCTTTGCCAGAGAAGTCATGACTACGCTGGGCTAGCCGCTACCCCACCTGAGTGGAATGAACAAACCATTCTCGCCTCTAGCACTCCAAGGGTAGCAAAATACTCAGCAGAATGAAAAAAAAGAGAGGGGGAAGGTAGCCCCGTGCTTGGGGCTCCCTTCAGAGAGGGACGACGTGGTTATCGGTGTTTTCTGCGGCGACGTGCTACGACCCCCAGCCCAAGGGCGGCGGCAACCCCCACAGCGATGGCGGCGAGGGCGAAGCCTGGAATGGGCGGCGGAGGCGTTGTCCCCGTCGGAGTGGTGGCTTCTTCCTGGACAGTGACAGTGAAAGAGGCAATCAACTCGTTGTTGTAGGGATCCTTAACAGTCACCTGCACCCCGTATCGGCCTGCGGCGAGGGTGCCCACACTGCTCAGACGCCCCGTTGCACTAACTGCGAAGTGGACCGTGTCGTTGACGCTCCAGCTGCTAATCCCCGACAGGTCCGTGGCCTGTAACTGGTAATCGAGGGCCTCGCCGTAGTCGAGGGTCTGGTCAGTGGGCGTCACTACCCAGGCGGGGGGCGTGGTGTCCTGGACCTGCACTGCGAAGGTGCCCCGTAACGGATTGCCATTGTTGTCATAGACGCTCACCTCGAGCCCATAGACCCCCACACTGAGGGGGACCGTGCTGGTGATAATGCCGTTGATGTCGACATCAAAACGGGCAGAATCATTGACTGTCCAATAGTCCAAGCCGAAGGTATCCGTTGCATCCAGGTCGTAGCTGAAGTCGCTGCCCAGCTCCACCACCTGATTCGTGGGGGCGGCCACCCAAGCCGGGGGTGTCGTATCCTGGACCGTGACGGTAAACTCCCCAGACAAGGGGTTCCCGTAGACATCATAAGCTGTGACGTTCACCCCGTAGGCGCCGAGACTGAGGGTGCCTACGCTGGTGATGCGGGCAGTACTCCCGCCGGGGTAGTAGGTGGCGCTCAGTGCAAAGTTCGTGGAATCGTTCAGGGTCCAGTAGTCAATCCCCGACGGGTCTGCCACCAAGACCTGGCAGTCCAGCGCCGCCCCGTAGTCGAGGGTCTGATCGCAGGGCGCCAATACCCAGGTTGGGGGCTGCAGGGTCTCATAGACCACGACGACGACAGTGTCTTCAGCGCTGTTACCACGCTGGTCCCAGACCTCACAGGCGTAGATGTAGTAGCCCACCTCGAGAGTCGAAACGTCAACAGTGATGCTGCCACCGGTCCAGGTGTCCTCGTCTACGACCTTGTTGTTCCGTGTCACCTGATACGCGGCGGGGTACGTATCAGTGGGACGCCAGGTGAGGGTGTGCGGCGAAGTTCCCACCTCAAAGGACACATCCAAGGGGCTGTCAATCACTGGCGGCGTGATATCCGGGGTAAAGAATACCTCCCAGTCACTCCCGTCGGAGCCCTCCCAGGTGACTTGCCCATTGTGAATCTGCGGATACTCGTCGTCGTAGGCGTTGTCGGTGAGTTGGATCGTGGACACGCCATCCCAGAGGAAGACCTCGTAGTCGCTGCCGTCATAGCCCTCCCAAGTAACTTGCCCATCGTGAATCTGCGGATACCGGTCGTTGAGCGTGTTGCTGGTGAGCTGGGTTACTGAGGTCCCATCCCAGAAGAAAATTTCATCGTCGCTCCCAACGGCGCCTTGCCAGGTGACCTGTCCCGCGTAGAGCTGCGGGTACTGTTCATTTGCGCTAGTATCGGTGAGCTTGATAGTTGTGGCTCCATCCCAGAAGAAGATCTCTAAATCTGCCCCTCCGTCGCCGCCTTGCCAGGTGACTTGCCCATTGTGAATCTGGGGATAATCGGCTTGGTAGATGTCGTTGGTGAGTTGGGTGGTGGAGACCCCGTTCCAGACGAAAATCTCGTTGTCGCCTCCATCGTAACCCCACCAGGTGACCTGGCCATTGTGAATCTGGGGATCTCCCTCATTGTTGGCGTTGTTGGTAAGCTGAGTTGTAGTGGAGCCATTCCAGAAGAAAATCTCGTAGTCGCTCCCGTCCCAGCCACGCCAGGTGACCTGGCCATTGTGAATCTGCGGGTCTTCATCTTCGTTGGCGTTGTTGGTGAGCTGGATGGTTGTGGACCCATTCCAGAGGTAGATTTCGGTGTCGCTGCCATCCCAGCCCATCCAGGTGATTTGGCCGTTGTGAATCTGCGGACCATGATCATCGTAGGTGTTGCTGGAGATGCTAGTCGTTGAAGTCCCATTCCAGAGGAAGATTTCATAGTCGGTCCCGTCGTGGCCATACCAGGTGACCTGCCCTCCATAGATATGCGGGAATAGATCAGCGTAAGCGTTGGTAGTAAGCTGGGTAAAGAGGACTCTATCGAGATAAAAGATCTCGAAGTCGCTGCCATCCCAGCCCATCCAGGTGATTTGGCCGTTGTGAATCTGCGGTTCCGAGTCATCGTTGGCGTTGTTAGTGAGCTGAGTAACTGCCACCCCATCCCACCAGAAGATTTCGTGGTCACTGCCGTCCGAGCCTTCCCAGACGACATAGCCATTGTGTACTCGCGGATACTGGTCCGGAAAGCTGTTCGAAGTAAGCTGGGTGGTCGTCGACCCATTCCAGAAGAAGATCTCCCAATCGCCATCGGAGCCCTGCCAGGTAACCTGCCCATCGTGGATCTGCGGATACAGGTCACTGACGGTGTTGCTGGAGATATTGGTCACCGACACCCCATCCCAGAGGAAGATTTCGTCGTCGCTGCCATCCAAGCCCCACCAGACGACCTGGCCGTTATGGATTTCTGGATCGCCATCTTCGAATGTGTTGTTTGTGAGCTGGATTACTGAGGTGCCATTCCAGAGGAAGATTTCGTAGTCGCTCCCGTCCCAACACCTCCAAGTAGCCTGGCCACCGTGGATTTTGAGCGCCTCTGGATAGTGGGTGTTGATGGTGAGCTGGTGGGTTGTCACCCCATCCCAGAAGAACACCTCATAGCCAGTGCCGTCGTGGCCCAGCCAGGTGACCTGCCCGTTATGAATCTGTGGATTCACGTCATCATTGATGTTATTGGTAAGCTGGATCGTGGTCAACCGATCCCAGAGGAAGATCTCCCAGTCGTTGCCGTCCCAGCCCATCCAAGTGATGTATCCATTATGAATCTGCGGGTTTCTGTCATCGTAAGCGTTGGTGGTGAGCTGGTGGGTTGTCACCCCATCCCAGAGGAAGATCTCGTAGTCGCTGCCGTCGGAGCCATACCAGGTGACCTGCCCGTTATGAATCTGTGGATATCCATCAATGTAGGCGTTACGGGTGAGTTGATGGAGGGGATTATAGGTGGGGCTGTAGGGGGGTGGTGGGTTTCCAGTGGGGTCTACCACCGGTTGTAGGAACTCGAGGTGTGCTGAGACCATCAAGGGGTCGTCGATGGTGGTGGTAGGTGAGGGGCTGCTAGGAATGTTACGCCCTGCTAGGACAGTTGTCCAAGCAGGGGTGATCACCATCAGAAAGAGTAGGGTGAGCGCGGTGAATCGCGCAAGATATTTCATACATTGTTTCCTCCTTCCGAGCACTCGCAAGCGCGAGTTTTTGTCCGCATGCACTGAAATACTTCTAAGCCTAGCCAATGAGGTTAACGCCAGGTATACCGGCAGTCTACTTGGAGTGCTCCCTAATTTTCAAGTATCAGCATAGAGACTCCGCACTATATAATTGGTAGTGTTAAGAGGGGTAGATCTGGAAAAAGAGGAGGGGAAGGAAGCCCCCGGGGCTAGGACTTCCTTCGTGCTTCGAGTAGAACAAAAACAAATACAACGACGCATACGGTAATCACGCCAAGCACAAACACTGGCAAGAGTGGAGGCATCAGAATTACCACCTCTACGACGGTAACACTGAAAGTGGCGGACAACTGGTTCCCGTAGGGGTCGATGACGGTGACGTTGAGCCCGTATGTGTCCACCTCTAAGGTGGCAATGCCGGTGATGCGGCCGGACCCGTCGATGGCAAAGTAGCTCGTGTCATTAATGCTCCACGTGGCAATTCCTGACAAATCCCACGCAGTCACCTGATAGTCGAGGGCTTCTCCGTAGTTGAGAGTCTGGTCGGTGGGTGGAACCAGCCAGATGGGTGGTGTCGTATCCTGCACGTGAACCGTGAAGGTTCCACTCACAGGGTGCTTGTAGATGTCGTAGACAGTGACGCGGAGCCCAAAGACCCCCACAGGTAATGTGGTACGGTTAGTGATGACCCCGCCGCCACTGATAACAAAATAGGCGGAATCGTTGACCTCCCAATACCCCAGCCCTGAGGCATCCGTAGCATCCAGGTCGTAGGAGAAGGCGCTGCCAAACTCGATGATCTGATCACTTGGCACAGACACCCAAGTGGGTGGCGACGCGTCAAATACCGTCACGGTAAAGACCCCCGACACCTTCAACCCATGCACATCATAGGCGGTCAGGTTCACCCCATAAGCGCCCAGCGCCAAGGTGCTGGCGTTGGTGAGGTGAGCGGTGCTGCCCCACCCGGCGATGTCGGTAACACTCAACGCGAAGTTGGTCGTGTCGTTGAGGGTCCAGTAGTCGATGCCCGAAACATCAAACACAACCACTGTATAATCTAGGGCTTCATCTGACGCTAGGTGTTGGTCGGTGGGGGCAATGAGCCAAGTGGGAGGCAGCGGTGCCTCATAGACCACAACCACGACGCTATCCTCGGCGTGGTTCCCGCGTCGGTCCCAGACCTCACAGGTGTAGATGTAGTAGCCTACCGCCAGACCGGCGATGTTGACGGTGATGGTGCCGCCATTCCACGTGTCTTCATCGACGAGTTGGTTGTTTCGTGTCACCCGGTAACCGGAAGGGTAGATGTCAGACGGCTGCCAGGTGAGCGTGTGGGGGATGGTGCCGAGCTCGTAGGCCACGTCCTCGGGGTGGTCAATCACCGGGGGCACCTGATCCGGAGTAAAGAAAACATCGTCGTCGATGCCGTCAAAGCCCGACCAGGTAACCTGGCCGTTGTGAATCTGCGGATCCCACTCATTGTAGGCGTTGCTGGTGAGCTGGGTAATTGAGATTCCATTCCAGAGGAAAATCTCGTTATCGCTGCCATCGAAGCTGTACCAGGTGACTTGGCCGTTGTGAATCTGCGGAGCTAGGTCATCGTAGGTATTGATGGTGAGTTGGGTGGTGGAGATTCCATTCCAGAGGTAGATCTCGTAATCGCTGCCGTCCCAGCCTTGCCAGGTGACTTGGCCGTTGTGGATCTGCGGAGCATGGTCAGCGCAGGTGTTGTTGGAAAGATTGATGGTCGACACCCCGTCCCAGAAGTAGATTTCGGGGTCGATGCCGTCCCAGCCCATCCAGGTGACTTGGCCGTTGTGAATCTGCGGATACCTGTCATCGTAGGCGTTGCTGGTGAGCTGGAGGGTGTCCGTGCCATTCCAGAGGAAGTTTTCCAAGTCGTTGCCATCGTAGCCGTACCAGGTGACTTGGCCGTTGTGAATCTGCGGATACCTGTCATTGTAGGCGTTGCTGC
>JABXGV010000206.1 GCA_016550485.1 archaeon | reverse complement strand
TTCAGTTGTTGCAGGAGCCTCAAAAGCTGCACAAATAGCACGAAATGCAGGAGGCTTCACAGCCAGTACCACTGAACCAGTGATGATCGGCCAGATTCAGATAGCAGAGATTTCTGATCCTGAACGCGGACAGGAGGCACTGCTTGAGCACAAGGAAAAGCTTCTAGCAGTTGCAAATGAGCAAGATCCTATTCTAGTTAGGGTTGGTGGAGGGGCTCGCGATTTATTGGTTCGACGACTTGATACACAGTTAGGTCCGATGCTAGTTGTGCATATTCTTGTTGATTGTAGAGACGCGATGGGTGCAAACGCTGTGAACACGATGTGTGAAGCCTTAGCACCCCTTGTAGAGGACATTACAGGTGGGAAAGTCTATCTCCGAATTCTGTCAAATCTAGCGGTGTACCGATTAGCGCGGGCAGAAGCCACCTTCTCTAAGGAGGCTCTCGGCGGCCCCGATGTTGTAGAGAGTATTCTCCAAGCATACGCCTTTGCTCAAGCTGACCCCTATAGATGCGCCACTCATAATAAGGGAATCATGAACGGAATTGATGCAGTGTTAATCGCCACTGGCCAAGATTTTCGTGCAGTAGAAGCAGGTGCTCATACTTTCGCTGCCACACGCGAAGGCGGCTATCAATCCCTCACTCAATTCGAAAAAACCCCTGATGACGACTTACATGGTATCATTGAGATGCCTCTTGCTGTCGGATTAGTGGGCGGGGCTACTCGAACGCATCCTGTAGCTCAGTTATGTGTCAAGATCCTTGGCATCAAATCAGCCCGTGAATTAGCTGAAGTCATAGCGTGTGTGGGCCTTGCCCAGAACTTAGCGGCCTTGAGGGCGCTGAGCCAGGAGGGTATACAAGCGGGTCATATGAAGTTGCATTCACGTAATGTTGCTGTTGCCGCCGGCGCCGTTGGTGATGAAATCGATTTAGTAGCTAGAAGGATGATAGCTGACAAACATGTTAGGTTCGACCATGCTCAAAAGATTCTAAAAGAGATGCGTAGTGGGCGTTAGCCTAAACACGAACTTTGATATATCATGCTTTCTACACCTAACTTGTCTTACAGAGACATAGAGTGGTCTAGCTTGCAACAAAGACCCTTTCGGTGACCAAAATGAAAGGATATCTAGCACTAATCGAGGTTGCAGAGAGCGGCGAGCTGCAATCCCTATCTTGGGACCCAGATCATCTTATGGACGGAAGAGTCATTCTTGTCATCGATGAGCCGAAAAAGAGAATATGGGTGTGGTTAGGTCGAGCGACAAGTGTTGTTCAACGAACCACAGCATTACGTCAAACGCGCTTCATTTTACGAAATGGTTTCAAAATTCAGGATATTACTGTTGGAGCTAAGTGCACAGAATTCGTTGAGGTAACTGGCGAATCAACCGATTCAAGGATAGGTGAATTACGTGAATTATTCAAAGCCCACCCGAAGGAAGATGCACTTTTTATTTCCATTGGTGTTGAGGCGAAGCCAGAGGCTGCTATTGCTGAGGCTTTCCAAAAGAGACTTGAGAGCTTTGATGCAGCCATCGCTCTCGATCCTTCGTCTAGGTCGATTCGGGCAAAATCAATTCGAACAACCCGTAGACTTCTTTCCTATGAAGAACAACTAGCTGGAAAGGTGTTATTTGCTGCAGTTGATGTTTGTGACGAAGCATCGATTACGTCACGAGGACCTAGTGAATTTATAGTTAGAACTTCGCGGCTCCTTCTTCACTTCTTTTGTCAGAGTGATGATATTCTCTTTTCCCTTTTCCAAGCAGCTACAACGGAGGATGCTGAGCAATTTATCCAAGCGTTTGGCCAGCAACCTATAATCCTTGAAAATGGAGAGTACCGTATAGATCCTTCTTTTGTCACCGAGCCAAAAACGGAAGAGCCACCGTCTCCAGCTGCAACTCCTGTGGAGCCTGTGTCAGTTACTGATAAAATGCGGAAGCAGCTGTCAGAGACGTTGGGAGATGATCCTGCACGCCGAACTGGTGAATCTGCGGAACCAGCACCTTCCAAGCCTAAGGAGGAGCAGGAGGATGCGGTAGAAACCGGTGATGACTATGAATTATTCGATGGCTAGATTCAGTGCCTCGGATAAAAGATTACTAAAGAGTGCAATGGGCTTCCCTTAATTAAATTACTGAAAATAGTTGGCTGTGGCTCTACCTCCTAGCTGGTTGTCCCGAAGCATCTTCGTGTACCGAGAAATCCCACCAAGTCATAAGCAATGTCGAAGCTCCAAAATGCAAGAGTGTGGTGGAAAGTGAAAAGGAAATAGCAGGACAATACTACCACCATTATTTTTGCTAGTGGACGTCGATGCAATAACCAACGAGTGAAACCGTGGTGAGTGGGGTTAGGGAGCGCATGGAGTATTTCATCCAAAGCAAAAGTGGGTATGAGAACGACTAGTGTTATTAAAGCGGGTAATAGAAAAATCAAGTGAAAACCGAGAAGGAATGCGACGAGAAGGGCGAGTATGGAGATTGTTACGAAGTAGCGATTATCTACTTTCCATGTGAGCGACAGGCTAATTATGAGGGCAAGTGCTAAAGCGGCCGAGTATGTGTCTATAGCCATCCAGATTCCGCTAAGTATTGCTGTGCTAAGAGCTAAACTCCAACAAATCGGTGTACGTCCACGGAAAAACCAATTGTGGTCATGGACATCATCAAGGAACTTGATTGCTGCGCCGATGTAGGCATATGATGCAGAAAGCGTCACCACAAGGAAAAACATGACATATCCAGGCGAGGGTTATGCAAGTTATTAGTTTATGCTAGCTAGTCTTTTCAGCTCTTCCTTTACGGCGTTCTTCAATTCTTTTGGTGTTTTCGGGTCCCACGAAAACCTTAGTGTACCATCCTTTCGTCTGAGTGTATGCCGGAGCCCTTCAGGACTTTCGATTACTAGTTCCTCAGTTTTCCCGTCAAGAGAGTATCTTATACGAATATCCTGTTGGACTCTGATGATAGCCATTAACGCTGCCTCTAGACCGAATAGCGTTTTCAATGCTACAGGTTGTGTCGTAGCGTCGGTCTCATCTGTTCTTGTTTCAGAAGCTACCACTTGATCTGATGTTGATTCGGATACAGTTTCAGACGGTTGTTCCTCGGAATCCCCAATCACAGCGTAAATCAATGATCCCTGCGCATCAGTTTCCGTTTTGACAACCATCGGTGACTCAAGTAGCGCAATGAGTTCGTTATACAATCCAGCAACTTCGGAGTCTTCTTCCATCAAGTCTTGGTCTAACGTGATTAGCTTTGTACCCTTTCCCCCAATAACCCTACCTCCTAAACGATGCCCGTCTTGGCCGATCTTCTCAACTCTTGCTGTCGCAGTTCTCCGACTCTTAAGTTGTATCGCACGCCCAATCCAGAACCAAAGCTCGTTTTTGTACCCGTTATAAACTAGTATACAAGCATCGCTTCGAAGTTTTCGGGGAGTTGGCCTTACAGGGCGGACAAATCCTAACCCTCCAATTTCCAACATTATCAAGCGTTTCATTCAAAGCTCCTCTCTTTCATTTCCCCTTCTAATCAGTTAGAACCTCCAAACGTGTCATCTGTGATAGCATCCTGCGAGCTAGTCTCAGCAATATCTTCACGCTGTCGGTTACATAATCAATCTCAGAGCTTATGTCTAGAATTTGTATTAATCCCTTTTTAAGTTGACTCTGAGACTGGAAGCGTTGAATGTGCTGGCGAAGACTCGATAATTCATCGAGTATATCCAGACTGAGCCCTGATATTATTTGTAATGCCTCTCTCCGTGGGGTTACATCCCGTGATGCTCCTGCAAATTGATTTAGTTGATAACTGACTATCTCTTTAATCTCTCGAATGGTTCCCTCGAGTGAGTCGCCAATCTCTAGGAGTATGGGGCCCTTGGAGGTTAACGATAGCTGGTCCAGACTTCTAGCTGTATGTTCTAGAACCTCAACTAAATCCTCTAATTGCGAATGCACTTTCTGAAGATTCGCCAATCGAATCACACAAAGTAGCTAGGCGCTTAGCCATTGAAAAAAGTACTGGCAGAGGTAATATACCAGGAGCCTTTCTGTAGTTGTCTAGAGTCCCACACTGGCAAGGCGGGTTTGAAGGAGTGTGAGAACGGCTTCTCGTTTCCCTCTGAAGTCATAGCGCTGTAGGAAACGGATTGAGCCTCCCTTCACCTCGACTTCGCAGAGAATGCCATCTGCATCCTCAATACTGTAAAGGGCAGAGTCCTCTCCACGCTTTATCGCACAAAAGACACTTGAGAAATACTCTAAGATACTGGAAATAAGGATGCCCACGCGAACTACGCTCATGTCCCCTGAAGGGGCCGATGAGGAAACCTCCCTTGGCCCTGTAGAAGTTGTTGATGTGGAGGACGAAGACCTTGAAGGCTCTGGAGTAGAAACAGGCGATGGTGCCGCATCCACAGGTGCAGCTGTCTCGGGAATAGTAGATACAGCAGGAGCAGCTTCACAAGGTAATGACGCAGGGGGGGGAGAAGCGGGAGCAATAAAGGTTCCTGTGAATTTTCCTAGCGTTTCATTTAGCATGTCGAATGATTGACTCAGGGTGAACATGAGGAGATCATAATTACGTTTCATATCAGGATCGTCTAATGCTTGACCGTCAACGATTTCAAGCCGACTAACTGCACGAAACCCAATCGTTAGGTGCATTCCTTGTATTTCGTATCCTAGACCCATTATTGATCGGGCTTGGCGCTGGGCAGCACGGCTTTCAATCATTGAGGTGTTTGCACCTTTCCAAATCCAGACGCACGCGTTTAACTCGTCTATTACAATGACGATATGGTCATCAGTGATTGCTGTGGGAGAAAGGGGTATCGGTTTAACAATCCCACCTGCAAAATCGAGAAGAAGTAGATATTTTTCCGCCATTTTCTCTCCCTTTCACCTTATCAAAGACCCATTTTATTTTTTCCGATTGCATAGTTATTTGTTGTGTACCTTTTAATTATAAGCAAAGGATGGTTTCTTGGGGAGGGGTTGTAATTTTACGGCTATTTTGAGTGATTGCGACATCAATTTCGCTGCGGATACCGAAGCGCTGTGGCAGATACACACCAGGCTCAACAGAAACCACTGAATTAGGTAAAAGCAGTCGGGTTTCAGGCATCTCATAGCTATCTAGATTAGCACCCTTTCCATGGAGTTCTGTGTCTATACTATGACCAGTCCGATGCATAATTGCGTCTTCATAACCAGCTGATGTAAGGATTTCTCGGGCCTTTTCATCTGGTAGACGGCTAGGAATATTAGGCTTGATGGCTTTTGTAGCTGTCTTTCTCGCCAGTAAAACGGCGTCCCAAGCGTCCTTGATTTCAGTGGGAATATTTCTGCCTGTATACCCCATCCAAGTGATATCTGCGAAGACTTCCCATTTTGCCCAGAGATCAATGAGTACAAGTTGGTTCTTCCGAATCTTTGCTTCACTCGGAGTGTAGTGAGGGTTCGCACTGTTTGATTGGACCGCGACGATTGGAGTATTGACTGTTTCAAGTTTCTCTTCTTGGAAGCGACCGAGTATGTATTTAGCTACATCACACTCGCGAATGTTTCCGATTTGCTCAGCAATAAACGCAAATGCTTCCTCCATTATCCTCGTGCACATTCTGGCTGCCCTCTCTTGACTGGTTAATTGGCTTTTTGTGAGAACTGAATGGATAATCTGCATTAGGTTTTCACCGGAAACCCACTCGGCATTAGGAAGTGAGGAACGGAGGAGCGCTAAACGTCCAGCAGGCAATGTGTCGGTTTGCGGATTAGTGCTAAAGTTTGCAGCGATTCGACTGTAACTACTAGCGTGTTGCTCTACTGCTTGTTGGAATTCGATTTGAGTTCTACAATTAATTACTAGAAGATTCGGTGAAAGTCCAACAAGTCTGTGCGATTCGATGCGAGGTTTGATGATAATGATTGGATTGTCGTTTGCGATAATTACCGCATATTGCCGAGAGTGGGGTGCTAGAGTTCCGAGAAGGGTTTTCCCGGTAGGATCACACCCACGGAAATCATAAATCAGCCAGGCATCAATGCCAGATTGTTTCATAAAGGCACGTACTTGCTTAAGTTTCTCTTCTATTTCGAGGAGGGGAATCAAGATACAAACACCTATTATGTGTTTCAGCGAAGTGCCAAAAAATCTTTAGGAGAAAGGGTTATGGTGTTTCTAGATTTGGGTCAAGGTTGTCGTGTCATTGGCTGATAGTTCCACGAGTCAAAAGGACGAGTTTGGAGCCGTAATCGAGCAGTTAAGAAAGGTACAGGCTGCTATTCGGGCGTGTAACCGGGCTATTAGAGAAACCAAGAGCAAAGCTTGGGAGTGGCGTGACAGGAGGGATGAGCTAAGAGGCGAAGGACCTAGCATCAGGGAACAGATGGAAGAGCCACGCGCTGAAAGGGAGAAACTGAATGCAGAAGTTGCTCGGCTTAAACGATTACGGAATGCAGAGGTTGAAAAGGCCCGAGCGCTTCAAGAGAGACTCCAAGAAATACGCGGAGAATTCGCTGAACTCGATGATTATGTGTCTTTAGAAGAGTTGCAGAAGCGGTTTAGGGAACTTGAATGGCGCCAACAAACAACATCAACCTCTATTGATGAAGAAAGAGAAATTCTCGCGGAGATGAGCCACCTTACGCTAGCCATGGAAGCCGCAGCTGATGTTGAAGAACGATTAGGTGGAGTCCACCCTGAAGATTTAGATCAACTATGGCAGCAAATCCAAGAAGCTAGAAATAAAGCTCAAGAATATCATGAACAGATGGTTGCTTTAGTCGAAAAGGCTCAACAGAAGCATCAAAAAATCATAGGCTTTTCTGAAAGTCTTGGTCCTACTCGCGCAGAGGCACAGGAGGCACACCAACAATTTGTTTTATGTCTACAAGAAGTGGATGAAATGCGAGCAAGAATAGAGGAGTTAAGGGACCAAGAGAGTAAGTTAAGGAAAAAACTAGATGACATACGAGCCCGCCGGCGAGCTGAACGTGAAAAACGGGAACGCCAAGCGATGGAGGAGCTGACCGAACGCGCACGTGTGAAGCAAAAGGCTGGCCAGAGACTATCAATGGACGAGCTACGGGCTCTCTACGGACAAGGCGGTGAGGAATGACCTTCTTAGTCTCTCAAGTTGCTGCATATCATGTTGGTTAGTTCGCCTTGCACAATTCGTTTATGTTTGAGTTCCTGCTTGGGCACAAAGATAAGTTAAGACTAGGCGAGCGGCACAGAGGGCGGTGATGCCCTGGTCGTATTTTGGAGCTATTTCAGTGATATCAAGAAAATCAGCACGAGGAG
>JABXGV010000205.1 GCA_016550485.1 archaeon | reverse complement strand
TTAAATTCAGTAAAGGTGCTCCTCGCCGACTGCTTATCATTCTCTGTTTGCTGACATTCGCTATGACCACAGTGCTTACACAAATAACTACTATCCTCATTGTGGGCTCTCTTACCTTTGTAGCATGTGATGCTCTAGACCAAAGTCCTGCACCATTTCTCATATCTGAAGCAGTTGTCGCCAATGTTGGAGGCATTTCCACAGCGATTTCCAGTGTGCCAAACATGCTCATCGTTGGCGCCAGTGAGCTGCCTTTTGTATGGTTTGTCGCCAGCCTCCTTCCCCTGGCCCTGATTCTCCTAGTAGTGAGTCTAGTTCTAATTGTCTTTCTTTTCAAGGACAGCTTTTCGACGCCAGAAGATAATCGCATTCAAGATTTGATGGACTTGGATGCTTGGACAATGGTAACAGAACGCCAATCCTTCTACATAACCGCAGTGTTGTTGCTAGGTCTTATTATTGGCTTTGTAGTATTTGGCTCAATCGGGCTGACATACATCGTCGCCCTAGTAGGCGCCTTAGCGTTTATTCTACTCAGTCGAGTAGAACTGGACCCGATTCTACAATCAATTGAATGGAAATCCATTGTGTTTTTCCTCTGCCTTTTTATGACTGTTGGGCTACTCGAGGAATTTTATGTTTTTGAGGCTATTGGATATGGTGTCCTGAGTCTTACTGCAGGAAACCCATTTATTGCTGTGATACTCCTGGTGTGGATAACCGGTTTGACCAGTGGTTTGGTTGATAATATTCCAGTGACGCTGACCTTTATTCCTGTTGTCTTTGTCTTGGGAGGGAGTTCCTTGGTCATGGGGATGGATGTTTTGTGGGTGTCTTTGGCGGCAGGGGCTGTGCTAGGTGGTTGTTTAACGCCCATAGCTAGTTCGGCGAACGTACTTGCAGTGAACTTGTCAAAAAGGGAAGGGCATTCAATCCCATACTCTCAGTTCCTGAAAACAGGTGTTATAGTAACCCTTAGTTTCTTGGGGATTAGTACTCTCTACGTATTGGTCCACACCTTCCTACAAGTTATATGACATGGCAAATATCAAAATTATAAGAAGAAGGGTGAAAACGAGATTATTGTGGACCGTAATAGATTCTGAGGAGAATCCCAAGACACATATCAAACCGTGAAGCTTCGCCGGGGCTTATTGGGGCGGTGTCTCCTCCTCTTCTGTGGATACGGTTACGTAGTTTTACCATGTCTCCAATAAGATGGTCTTCAAAGCTTCTCTCTCTGACGTAGCCAAACTCTCGTAGTCCTTGTAGGAGTTTTCCGGCAGACCATTTTTCGATGGGAACGGTGGAAACACTGGTCCGGATTTGCCCCCACCGCCTAGGGTGTTTCTCCTTAACGAATGCGACTCGGTCATGAAGGATTGCTTCAAGGGCTTTGCCGCCTTCGATGATGGAGCCGTACCAGTTTTCTGCCCAGAGTTCAACCTTTGATTGGAAAGTATATTTCCAGATTTCGTCCGGGACCCGAGAAACGAACAGCGCGGCCGGTGTTTGTAGCGCATCTAGACCTGTGGATGTGAGGAAAATGACTCCTTCGTCTTCAGAGATGTAGACCAGCCCGAGTAATTGGAGCTTGGCTAGACGATTATACCACTCCTCACCTTTGGCGCCTACCGCCCGAGCGCTAAGGCATGCCTCAACCGCTACGATATCGCCTCCGAAGTCTCGGACTGCCAGAAGGATTTCCCGATCGATGGAATCGGCCAGCAGATAGGAGGGCTGTTCCGCGGAGCGGGCTTTCTCTATTCTCCCCACTTCACCAAAAGCACATTGTATACCCTGTAAAGCTCGTTTTAGTGCCCTTCGGTGTTGCCACCAATCCAGCAACCCATAGCCGATCCCGAAAAGGCCTGCAACATAAAGAGCCCAGATGGTGAGGTAGTAGGCATCAGAAGAATAAACAGGATATTCAGGATTCGTTAGCTTGGCGAAGTAGAGGACCCCAACAAAAAGGATACATCCGATGCCAAAAGTGAAGATCCTTCCAAAAAAAACCCGTGTAAACCGATACCAGTTCAAGCCATCCACTCAGGCTATTGCTCGGAACCCCTTTTCTTATTATTCTTATTATTGAGGGCGTAGTACAAAAGCTTTTGAGGAAAGAGAGATAACAGCTTCCGCCTATTTCACGAGGGATTCCGCAATGCTCGAGTCTGCCAGACGGGTCATCACAGAGCAACTTGAAGTTCTGTCAAGAACAGTGTTCCCGATGAATTACATCTTTTCTTCCACCTACGAGTACGCCACGAAGAATCCTACCTGTGCCATCATAATTGCTGGCAAAGATGGAAACAAGATCTGCTTCACTCGGTCTTTTTCGGTTCCCTCGAAGGTTTTGAAAAAAGAAGGCGCGGTCGTGTATCAGCGACGCTTGTATTATGTGAAGTGGATAAAGATACTAGACAGCTATCTTGTTTTGGTCCCTGATCAGCTCGTATTGCCCTCTGCTGATAATCCCAGAGAAAACCTAGATTACTTCGCTAAGGCCGTTGAGCCATACTTGGCAGCCTTTGATGATATCCTTCAGCGCCGGTTTGCGACGATTGTTATTCGCCTTGAGACTCGTCCCGAACCAATTGTCCTTCACCGGCAGGCAACAAAGGGTAAACAAATCCTAACCCTAGCGGAACTCCTAGCGGAGAAGAAATTCTCAGACGAGACTGCTCAGATAATTCAGGCAGTCTTCTTCCAGAGCAAGCCCAGCATAATAGATGAACGGAAAAGGGGTAGAAGAGCCCCTAAGCTGGTTTCTGCTGCTTTCTTAACACTAGAGGATGGGCGTGTTGTGCTCCCAGCCAAGGGTACAGTTCAGGTCCGAGAATACGTAGAACTTGGCAAGATTCCGTACTACTTTGAGGATGTGGAGGGAGCCGTACCACATAAGGAAATCATAACTAATTTCTTGCAACTGGAAAACCAGAGTATTGCCAGACTCCTTGAGGAGTCTAGCCAGCTAGCCTTCATGCCGTTCTTCTTCGACCTTTACACAAAACATGGAGGACCACCTATCCGACATGTTGCGCTATATGATGGACGATTAATCATTGGGCGAACGCCCGAATCTAGACCACGGAAAGGTGAATTCGAAGTCTTCATAGCAAAAGAAGGCATTACGTCCTATTTCCCATCTAAACCCACCTAATGATAGGGACTGCAGCTCCCCTGTTGTGCTTCGATTGGCTATCGACTAGTTAGTCACCTTTATCGACTAGCCAGACAACCCCATTCTAGGGGAGACTTGGTGCTGTTCCGGTTTATTCAGCTGAGTTTGGCGCCACATTTCCCGCAGAAATCAAGTTCTTGAGGGAGGTATTTGGCACCGCACTTCGAACAGGAGCGGGTCCACGGTCCCCACTTGAACTCGGGGGATTTACCGGCGGCGGCCTCCTGGCGGAGTCGCATATACTCGGCGGGTCGCTTCTCGACGAAAGCGGTCATTCCTTCGTGGGGTTCTTGGGAGGCGAAGTGGACACTGAGCCAGTCACGGACGCTTGGCCAAGTAAGTGACCAGACGAGGTCCTTCCAGAAGTTGACCTGCGCCTTAGTGAAGCGGAGGCATTCGGGGAACTTGTCGAGAATTTTCTTCACGAGTTTGGCAATGGCTTCGTCAAGTTTTTCGTAGGGGACGACTTCATTGACAAGACCCCAGTCCTTTGCTTGAGCGGCGCTTATCCGGTCGCAGGTGAACAGCATTTCGCGGGCTCGTCGGTCGCCGATGATAATCGGCAGCCATTGAGTCGCACCGCCAGCAGCAACGCTGCCTACGCGGGTGCCGACCTGCATGATTTCGACATGGTCCGCAGCTACGGCGAGATCGCATGCCATCTGGACTTCGTTGCCACCACCTGCCACGAGACCGTTTAGCCTAGCGATGACCGGCTTGCCGCATGAACGTAGGTGATGTAGGGCGCGCTCGAATATTTGGCACCATTTCCAGAAATCCCTTGGTTTCTGCGTGTACTTTTCTTGGTATTCCTTCACATCGCCGCCCGTGCAGAACGCTTTCTGTCCTGCACCGGTTACTACAATGACACCCACTTTATCATCCCATGAAGCGCTTAGTGCCGCGTCAGAGATTTCGTGAAGTGTCTGGAGTGTGTAGGCATTGTACTTTTTGGGGCGGTTGATTGTGATGGTTGCTACCCAGTCTTTTACATCATAGAGAATTTCGGTGTATTCCTTCACCATTTTCTTCACCAGATTAGAGGGAATGTGTCAGTTCAAAATATATTAGGTTTCCATTGAGCCCTGCTCCTTTTAAGAGCAAGGGGTTGCGTGAGTTTTGGTGGAAACCCATCTCACATTATTTGGGTCTAGAATGGTGTCAAGCATCAATAACGCTCTAGCATCAACTAGCGCGACAGGAGTGCCACTACGAGAGAGTAGTCCTTTGTAGCTTACCTTTAGGCAGGCACGAAGACATATGAGTCGACGTCGAAGGCCTTCTTGATTTTTACTTTGATTTTCGTCCCGATTTTCAAGTCTTCGAATTTAGCGTCCTCAACCCGTGCCACGACTAGGGGGCCTTCGTCGAGTTGTCCGACGGCGAGGATGTAGGGTGTGAGGGGCTTGTAGGCGGGGGGTGCGTAACCGACTTGGGTCAGGGCGTAAATCTCACCTGTGCCAGCGAGTTCTATCCATTCGTCGGCTTTCGCGCCGCACTTCGGACAGGTCGATTTGGGCGGCCAGAGAAGACCGCATTTCGGGCATTTGGTGGTTGTGAACTTGTCTTTCGCGAGGTTTTCCCAGAACTGCTTGATTTCGGTCTCGGGATACAGGAGTGGATAGGGCGTTTGGGGTTGTTGGTCAGTCATCTCAGTTCTGCCTCCGGAGAATGTGGCACACATGGTGAGTCGCGAAGCCACTGAGATTTTGGGTCATACCTACCGTAGCGCCATCCACTTGGCGAGGACCGCATTCACCACGGAGTTGCTCGGAAACTTCAGCTATTTGCGCGACACCCGTTGCACCCACGGGGTGGCCCTTGGACTTGAGCCCACCTGATGGATTGACGGGAATCCGTCCACCAATTTCGGTTTCCCCGCTATCCACAAGGGCTGGGCCTTCGCCTTTCTTGCAGAGCCCGAGATCTTCGTATTCGATGAGTTCAGCGATGGTGAAGCAGTCATGGGTTTCAACGATGTCGAGATCGCTGGGTGACAGCTTCGCCATGGAGTAGGCATCCTTGGCAGCGTTTACGAGGGCTCGCCACGTGGTTAGCGACTCCATGTTGGAGCAGTTGCAAGAAGGCTCCATGAACTGACCTGACCCGATGATATCTACTGGGGTGTCGTTGTATTTTCGCGCCTGCTTCGCTGGAGCTAGAATTACTGCTGCTGACCCGTCTGAAATTGGACTACAATCAAGGAGGTTCAAGGGATGGGCAACCATTGGAGAGTTAAGGACATCCTCGACGGTAATTTCCTTCCGGAATTGCGCAATGGGGTTCTTTGCACCATTACGATGATTCTTGACTGCAATTTTCGCTAGTTGTTCCTGGGTTACGCCGTATTCGTGCATATAGCGGGATGCAATCAGTGCAAATCCTGAGGGAGGAATCATTCCGTGAAAACTTTCCCAAGTTAGATCTTCAACCAAGCAGAGATTTCGCATTGCTTCAGCTGATGAAACATTGCACATCTTTTCGACGCCAAGCACTAGCGCTGAATCGACTTGCCCTGAAGCTATAGCAAAGAAGGCGTTTCGAACGCCGACACTACCACTTGAGCAGGCCATTTCCACCCGTGCGACAACTCGCGGGGACATGCCCAGATATTCTGCGGTCACATTCGCAGGATGAGCTTGTTCTTGGAACCGTTCTGCTTGAGCATTGCCAATATAAAGCGCCTCAACATCCTGCGGCGTTAGACTCTTGGTATCTGCGAACGCCTTCATGGCAGATTCGACCATCAGCTCAGCTAATGATACATCACGTCGTTTACCCCATTGGGTCAAGCCGACGCCAACTACTGAGACAGCTCTCATTCTATTTCACCATCGGGAACAAACTTCCAAACCATTCCGCTGCCTCCTCTTTTAAGTTCACTGTGGCACCAATTATCGTAGCGATAGCACTAAAAAGAGCAATTGATAGTTGTATACAACGCTGGAGGTGTACTCATGGTCAAGGGCTTTATTGACACCCACGCGCATCCACCTACGGAGGAGTACCTTGTAACCGCCGGTGGACAATATATTACTGCTGCTGCCAAGCATTTTGGCGGTTCGATTAGACCCCGAACCTTTGACGAGATGATAATCGAATACGACGCGGCTAATGTCGAGAAGGTAGTGTTGGTCGCGTGGGATGCAGAAACCACCACACAATTACCCAAGGTTTCCAATGATTTCATCGCCAAGGCGGTTGACCAGTATCCTGGGAGACTCATTGGCTTTGCTTGTGTGGATCCCCATAAAGGGAAAGCTGCGGTAAAGGAGCTGGAACGAGCGTTTAAAGACCTCAAACTTCAGGGTGCCAAGTTCCATCCCATCGCCCAAGCCTTCTATCCTAATGATAAACAATATTACCCTCTTTTTGAGAAATGCCTAGAATACGATGTACCCGTTTCGGTTCACACGGGAACAACGGGGTGGGGGTCAGGATTACCTGGAGGCGGACAGATGAAGCTCAAATACGCGAATCCGATGTACCTCGATGAGGTTGCGGCTGATTTTCCTGAGTTGCGTCTCATTGCGTCACATCCATCGTGGCCGTGGCAAAACGAGCAGCTGGCAGTAGCGATGCATAAATCAAACGTCTATGTGGAAATTTCTGGTTGGTCACCTAAATATTTCGAGCCGATTCTCGTCACTTACATGACGAAACTAATCTCCGACCGTGTCGTCTTCGGTACAGATTATCCCTTTCTGACACCGAAACGTTGGTTAAAGGATTTTGAAACGCTAGATATTCGTCCCGAAGTAAAGCAGAAGATATTGCGGAACAATGCGGTGAAGCTTCTCAAACTTTGACCCTTGTTATTCTGAATCCCTGATGGAATCAAAGGCTTCAGGATTCTCTACAGAAGCGAGGTCGCCGACTTCCTCACCGAGGTAGACCCGCTTGATTTGTCGCCGCACGATCTTCCCTGACCGGGTTTTCGGCAAGGCCAAAACGAAGCGTATGTCCTCAGGGATGAACGGCTTCCCCATTACATCCCCTACAAACTGCCTGAGTTCCTCTCGAAGCGTGTCACTGACGTCATGACCAGTCTTGAGAACTACAAAGCATACAATTCCCTGTCCTTTGAGAGAATGCGGGATGCCAATCGTGGCGGCTTCTGATACGGCGGGGTGGCTGATAAGAGCGGTTTCCACTTCGGAGGGGCCCACTCGCATACCGCTGACCTTAATGACGTCATCTGCTCGGCCAAGAAGAAACCAGAAGCCATCCTTGTCCACAAAGGCAAGGTCACCGTGGTACCACACATGCTTGAAAGTCGACCAGTAGGTTTCGATATACCTTTCTGGGGCGTTCCAGAATCCCCTGGTCATTGAAGGGGCTGGTTGGCGGCAGATTAGAGTGCCTATCTGGTTACGGACACTTTCACATTTATCATCGACGACATCAATATCCATCCCTAGGCCTGGTCCTCGGAGAGTACGTGGCTTCAAATCGGTGATGGGCATCGGGCTGAGGAAGCAGCCAAAGATTTCTGTGCCGCCGGATATGTTGATTATCGGGAGTTGGCGCTTACCCACCGTCTCAAAGTACCAGAGCCACGATGTGTCATCCCAAGGCTCACCGGTAGAGCCAAGGATGCGAAGGGAACTTAGGTCACGTTTTGCCACCCATTCATCGCCTAACCGGATGAGATAGCGGATGGCTGTCGGAGCAATGCCAAAGGCAGTCACTTTGTACTTCTCAATAATCGCCCACAATGCGTCGGGCTTGGGATAATCGATGGCCCCCTCGTAGATGAGGTGCGTCGCCCCATGATGCTGAGCGCCCACAACTTGCCAGGGCCCCATCATCCAGCCCAAGTCGCTGAGCCAGAATAGAGTGTCGTCTGCTTTGATGTCGCAGTAGTAGCCTACTTCCTTTGCTGCCTGTGCGAGTGTACCGGCATGGCTATGCACGGTACCTTTGGGTTTTCCCGTGGTCCCGGAGCTGTAGAGAACCATTGCGTAGTCTTCTGATTCCATGGGTTCGGTAGGGCACTCCGTGCTTTGGTCTTTGACGAGTTCGTGCCACCAGATGTCGCGACCCTCGGTCCATGGGATGTCTATTCCCATGCGTTTCACGACGATTAGGTGTTGGATGGTGTCTACGCCTTCAACGCTTTTGTCAGCGTTTTCCTTGAT
>JABXGV010000204.1 GCA_016550485.1 archaeon | reverse complement strand
TAGTTCCGAGGACATCAACTGCGATGGCTGCAAATCCACGGATGGCGTGCACTTCAAGTTCTGTTCAGTCTGTAAAGTGCGAGCCTGCGCCAGCGAAAGAGAAGTCAAGACCTGTGCTCACTGCGCAAACTTTGCCTGTGAGACGCTTGAAGAATTCATGAAACAGATGCCTAAAGAGCTATGGATCAACCTCAAACGGATTTTTGAGAGCCTTTGGGCCCCTCCCCCACGTGAAAAGCAACCCTGATTCTATGGCTCAACTCGTATTGTTGTAGAAATCGTCACGGAGTCTAATCTCCTAAAAGGGTTTTAAACTGTAAGTACCCAATACTCTCACTGTAGGAAAGATGTGGTTCGAATGGTAAGAATTAATCTGAAATTCATGACGTATACAATTGCTATCTTTGCCTGTTACATCGCAGCCTTCATTCTCTTCCTCCTAGATATCGGAGGCATGTTCGTGTCAGTCTATGACCCCTACTTCAGTTACAACTTTTTCTCTGGGCTCTTTATTCAAAATCCCATCTATTATTATCTGGGACTGGCTTGTGTCTTCCTCTTTGCCCCCTGGTTTGCCTACTCTGCCTACCTTGCTACAGGCATCCAAGAATCCCCCCTTGATAAGAAGCAACGTATAGGAATAGGAGTTCTTGCATTGGTCCTCTTCAGCTGCCTTGCAATCTTACCAATCACCCAAGGCTATGTGCTCTTCATTGTTATCTTCATCACCGCTTACCTCAATGCAATTAGCACAGGAGTCGATGGGTTTGATAAGGCGAAGGAAGGCGGGGTTTTCACCTATATCACACTGGTCATAACGCTGGGTTCAGCAATCTATTTTGGGGTACAAGTTTTCTTCTTCTGGCTTTTTCCCGCGAGCCCCATTACCGGGATGGGCGGTCTTGATTTCATTCTGTACACCATCATCCCAATTCCTAACATCGTCTATTGGGTGCTGGTTGCCACTTTGATTGTGAACCTCGCGTACCCGATCATAAAGAACCTTCGAGACCTTGAAGGCACCTATGGACATGTAGCATTCGTCTATAACCCGATTTTCCTAGTGCTCTTTGCACTCTCTCTTGCAGTGATTGATCCCAACTTGCCCTTCGTGTTTTACGAAGTAGCTCTTGCGCTCTGTTTCTTGGTGGGCTACATATCCGGCTACGGGATGCGTCAAAGCCGCAGATAGATATCTTCAGCGTGTAAACACTCAATAGGAGAGTTATAGTAGTACAGAGCTAGTGGATGTAGTAGTTGGAAGTGAGATTACTGACAGAGTATGATACTGGAGCTGGTTTTACAGAGTCGATGGATGCTGACGACCCCCTTCGAGAGTATCGAGAGCGGTTCATATTTCCCTCGGAGCCCTTGAGTAGTCCATACATCTACTTTCTCGGAAATTCACTTGGGTTACAACCGAAGACAGCCCGAGCCTTCATAGAGAACGTGATGGCTGAATGGGGAAAACTTGGAGTTGAAGCCTTCAGTCAAGGAGAAAAGCCCTGGATTAATTATTCCTCGCGGCTGAGCAACAGTCTAGCACCAATCGTAGGAGCCCGCCCCCGCGAAATTACGTTAATGAATTCACTCAGTGTGAATATGCATCTAATGTTTGTATCCTTCTATCGCCCAACCGCAGACCGGTACAAAGTGCTCATAGAAGAGAAGACGTTCCCTAGCGACCACTACGCGATAAAATCCCAAATGCGATTCCATGGTATCAATCCCAAAGAGGCGATAATAGAAGCCAAGGTCCGACCTGATGAGAAATCTATCCGGACAGAAGACATTGAGGCGCTAATCGAAGAGGAGGGGGACTCTATTGCACTCGTGTGGCTCGGGGGAATAAACTACTATTCCGGTCAAGCATTTGAACTGGAACGCATCACCCAAGCAGGTCATGCGAAAGGGTGCATGGTAGGATACGACTTGGCTCATGCCGTGGGTAATATCCCTTTGAGCTTGCATGACTGGCAGGTAGACTTTGCAGTCTGGTGCACTTACAAATATCTGAATGGAGGCCCAGCAGGGCCCGGCGGCTGCTTTGTTCATGAAAAACACAAAGCCACCAAAAACCTCCCTAGGTTCGAGGGATGGTGGGGTAATCGCCTAGAAACCCGATTCCTCATGGAGCCCAATTTTGATCCATCACCCGGAGCTTCCGGCTGGGAAATCAGTTGCATCTCGCCTATAGCGTTGGCACCGTTAGAGGCGTCTCTGAATCTCTTCGATGAAGTCACAATGAAAAGGCTCCGAATCAAGTCCAAACTCCTCACAGGCTACTTGGAGTTTTTGATAGACCAGATTAAAAGCAACCAGTTCACCATTATTACTCCCCGAAGCCCTGACCAGCGCGGGTGCCAGTTATCTATCAGAGCCCACTACAAGGGTAAAGCTCTTTTTGAACGCCTCAAGGAAGCAGGAGTCTTCTGTGACTGGCGGGAGCCCGATGTAATCCGGGTGGCACCAGTCCCCTTCGATAATACCTTCAGTGAAGTCTACAAGTTCACGAAGATACTCGAGACAAGCTAGCCATAGAAGGCTTACACAGTGATTACGAGCCGGGCCTCCTTCCCATCACCGCTTTCTCGACAGGCGATGTCCCGGTCTACGCCGTAATCGCCTTGCGGGTCTAATGCGACACCATAGGCTTTGCCCGTGAGCATATCGTTTACGATTGGTGTTACATCCCACTCATACCATACATCGGTCTTGTGTGTGCCTTCTAATGTCGTTGTTGAAACACTTCTGCCTAGATTGGGCTGATTTTCCCAAGTCACAATAAGCTCCTCCCAGGGCTTAAGGATTGGTTTTGCATCAACATCACAGGATTTATGGGCCCCTGAGTAGGGGCAGCAGACACGAAGAATCGCCCTTGATACCTTAGAGGTTCCAATCTTGGACACGTCAAATCCAAGCAGCACAACTTTCTTGTCTCGGCCACTAAATCCGAGAAACATCATCGGAGGACCTGGTTCCTCATTTAACAGATATCCACCACCATCGCCATAGTTGCGGTCCTTCCGAAACTCGCTAATCCATGCATCCTTTGTAGTCACAATTTCCAAGGTGAATCACAACTACTACTAGCTCAGCATCCCATTTATTCGTTTCCAGAGCCTAGGAATTCGAAGAGAAAACTGCTGGGTAGATGTTTGGTGTGTGTCTACTCATAGCCTCCCGATAAGCTGCGCTTTACCTTTGAGGCTACACCAGAAGGTAAACCCCACAAGGATTTAAGTGTAGAATAATAAGAGCAAACCCGCCTAACACGTTGGATGTGATCAAATGACTTGGGGTAGTAGTTTGGGTCCACCAGACATCCCAGTATGCGAGAAGTGTGGTACCCCCCTAGAAAAAGTAGATTCAGCAAAACGTCGAGCAACACGTGGTAAAGCTAAGCCAGCTGTGTATAAGTGCCCAGCCTGTGGGTGGCTATTCAGAGTGCACATCAAGACTGCAAAGACAAGTCCTACTAGAAAACCCAAACTCAAATAGATTCGAAGTGTTCGGGTGAAAAGCTTCATCCGCATGCTTTCGCCTAGTATATTGTGACGAGTTCTCTTTTCCCTCCCACAACATTTTAAACACTAAACCACGGTGGAAAAGTAGTATACCTTAATCGAGGTGATGTTATGCCTCTGCCCTGTCAGCATTGTGGTGCTCCTTTGGATAAAGTTGGCCCCGCTAGACGTCGACGCTGGCGCCGACGACGATGGGTCGCCCCATTCAGGTGTCCACGCTGCGGATGGCGTGGTAGATTGCCTGTGCCGCCTCCATAAAACACCTAGATAAGCGTGTTAGCATGAGGGTGCTTCTACCCTCGACCATCCCCTTTTTCTCTGACAACTCCGTTATTGGTAGATGATTCTTTGCACTCTGTTTCTCATCGTGTTATTTTTGATTTACGCCAAAATAGACCGCAGCTTCTTCCGGTAGGAGGAGGGTCATCGGTCCAGTAGGAGCACAGCGAAGAAGGCGGCGAATCTGCCGTCCTCCAAACTGAGGAATCTTGTATTCTATTACAGGAGCAGGTGTGGCAGGTTGGAGGCTGCTGACTAACCGTGAGGCCAGTGACTCAACTGTGGTTTTTGCAGCGTGCACTCCAGCTGGGTGCCAGCAAACAAGGGCCACCTTTATAGAAAAAAGGCGAGTAGCGTTGAGGCGATTGAGCAGACGAAGCACTTGATGTGCTTTTGCCATTGCAGCGGGATTTGCGAGGAGAGCCGCTAGGTCAGGAGGGGGCGGAATGCCTTTAGCGAGGAGTGCTGCTGCCGCCAATAGCCGTTGAGCCCGGTTTGCCTGACTTTCAAGGCGGCGCCGAGTAAACCATAAATCGAGTCCCTCTAATTTTCCTGGTGCTGCGAAGATTTGAAAGAGGAAGGCAGGTGCAGTTACTCCATCAGGGGGAGAGAGCTTCTGAGAGTGTAGTGCTCTCTGAAGAGCGCTAAACCCATCACCTTTGTCGCTGGGAAAACCAGAGAGATATGCAACCGCAGCTGGTGTAGTTTCGGGAAGAGGTAAGGACGGTAATGGGCAGGGGCTGAGGGTGACATTTGGTAAATGAACGGCTAGAAATTGGTGAAGTCGTTTTTGACGATGCAAGAGAATCTCTTGGGTCTCCGCCCATGTGAAAAGGAAGAGTCGGGAGTGCCCACCTGGAAGGAATTGGTAGCGAAGCCCAGCAGGAATCTTCATTGCCGCAAGATTAGCGAGGACTCGTTGAAACCTGAGCCTATCAGAAGAGGGGACCGAAGGTTGAGAGGGGCGGGTTGATTCAGAGTGGATCTCTACTGCAGCAACGAGGAGATGCCGGTCGATAAGATCGAGGTTCTGGAGCCATTGAGGATTCGAGAGCACTAGTGCAAGCAGGGCGATAAGGAGATCCCCAGTGACCAGTAGTTGTATTGTTGGGTTAACCATTACCAAGGAAAGGAGGAGCAACACAAGGCCTGCTAGGAGAGTGAGAGAAATGAATCCAAACCCGATGAGGATTGGCCACTTCATGCCACGCACGCTTCGACCAAAGACCAATATGAGAAGGGCTATTGCGTAACACATGGTGGCTACTAGCAGCGATAACGCCTGAATTTCAGGTGTTAGTGGTACGAAGCTGAGGATGAGGAGGCTTACCATTTGGAGGAAGAATGTGCCAAAAATCACGACGCCTACTTTGGCAGCCATTCTTATCAGTGTAAAAACGAGACTCATTCATTCATCCTCCTTTAGCGGAGCCTCCTGCTTTTTCCTTGATTCTCTGATGTCTTGTTTGAGGTCCTAATACCCGGAATAGAGTGCTAGTTGGCAACAAGAGACCTGATCTGTGGGGCTGAGCCGTCGCTGTTGCCGCTAACCCTTTAGGCTCCAGAAGATTTGCTGGTAGCCCCATAGCCTCAGTTAGAATAGGTGTATCCGTCAACTGGCAGATTAAGCGTACATTGCATTGCCATAACCCCTCTGCCCTTCCCGCGAGGAGCGCGGCTAGCTCTGTGATGGTTGGCGCTTCTTCATTTCGTAGGAGTTGGATAGCTGCTGCTTCGCCCACCGCCTCGACTAGAAGGCTCAACTCTGGTGCCTCCATGACCCGTTTCTGTAATTGCCTGGCAACAACCTCTGGTGCCACAGGTTTGAGCGCTACCGCTAAGAACAGTGGTCGAGGAAGATTGAGCAGCGAAAACAAGCCTACAGGCTGGGTTCCCTGGTTTGCCTGTGGCAGAGCACTATGCAACAGGTCGGCTGCTACTAGAAGCCGGTCCTTCGCTCCACCCACTCGGGCCACTACGAGGGTTTCCTCGCCTTGAAGCAGAACATCTTCGTGAATATCTTTGCCCAGCACACAGGTCCAGTAAAGCTGTTCTACGCCTAACTCATCGGTAACCCGTTCAGCCGCGACTCCCTGATTGGTTAAGGCTTGATGTAGAGCGTGGCAAGTAGACATCGTGGTGTGAACGGCCTGTTCTGCGATTTT
>JABXGV010000203.1 GCA_016550485.1 archaeon | reverse complement strand
AAGCTTCGAGCAGCTCTAAGAAAAAGTAATACAGTACCGATAACCGACCTCCTCAAAGATCTTGGTAGGTGGACATTAGAGCTCTACGCAGCTTACCAAAACGAGTATGACAAACTGAAAACCACTCATTGGCCAGTTGTACAACTTGAGCCACATAGAAGCCTTTCAGACCTAGTAGGGGCTATCTCTAATGTTGGGAACCGTAATGATCTAAAACATATTGCTAGTATTCTCCTGTACAGCATGCAGCGTGATACTTGGGTGATTTTCTGTAGCCTTGACTATAAAGACATCGTAGGTACAACCGATTTCGAGAAACTCTATGTCCATGTCTCCGACCCAATCTACATCTATTTTGCCTACCGCCGCCTTGTTACGCGATACAAAGGTAACCGTCCCCATAAAATAATTTCAAGGATACGGAGACCTAGAAACTATCACATCGAACTCGCAAAGCTACTCGTTAAACACCACAACCTAACTCTTCCCCTCAAACTTCGGACACGAACAAGGGAAGAAACGTAGTAGAATGAAAAAAAGTTAATCCGAGGAGTGAAGGTTAATTGTATGACCATCTCCAAGATTTTCTTGAAACACCGAATTAAGGTGCACCCCTACACCTGATTACTGCAGTTGTGGTAGTCCGCCAAGAAAGAGTTATAGGACGGGCGTGCTCCTCCTGTGGGTGGCGGAGAACCAAACAAATCGTCGGCGTTCACGGCAAAGGTCGTCCTTCTTGCTCATCGAACTCACAAATCAGCGACGCTAAACCTATCAGGCACCACCTAGATATCAATTCGCGTCCACCTTGTATATCAGCAAGCACCCCTTTTGTAGGCGCTTGTGTAATGAATTGCGATAACAGATTTACCGTTAGAGCTTCTATCCCCCAGCACCCTCGTAGCGGTTCCTGCCCAGTCGCCACACAAGGCGTGAAAGGGTCCAGAGGATGACCAGCCATAGGGCGTCGAGAAGAAAGATGGATACAAGTTGGGAGGCGTCGTAGAATCCTTGGAGAACGATGACGGGGATGAAGAAACAGTACTGAAAGGGAAGTAGACTGAGGACGAACTGGGCGATTGGGGGGAAGAAGGTGAGTGGAATCAGCCCTCCACCAGCGATTAAGATGGCTAGCGCAATGAGTTGTCGGAGCCACCATTGCCGCCCAACCCAGAAGGTAGCCAAGGCTAAAGTGAAGTACAAGAGAAAGGCGATGGAATAAGCGGCGAGCATTAACGGCAGAAACATGGCGATATTCACTAAGAGAGGAACGGGGAGACCAAGCAGAAAGATGCCAGCCAGGTAGGTGATGGCTCCGAAGGAGAGGTAGAGGAGTGCACGGGGAAGGTCAACGAAGAACGTGTGCCCCATGTAATCAACCGGCTTCCCAAGATAGATCACGAGCGGACCATCGTCAATATCCCGCTCGATTTGCCGACTCATCTCATGCAGGGGAAGTACCCGCTGCAGCATAATGCTCACATAGAGATAGCTAATCAACTGGACGAGGGCAAAGCCGCCAATCACAACACTCCCATCGAAAAGCCATGCCTGCCAATAGACGATCGAGTAGACGAAGAACAAGGCAACAAGCTGTGCGGGGAAATTCACAAACTGCATCAAAAAGTCCACCGTATACTCACGTGCATTCCGGAAGGAAATAGCCGCAATCGCCCCGTATGTCTGTAGCCGTGCACGCTGTCGCATCCTTTGCTAACCTCCAACAGGACTGTATCGCCGTAGACCGCGACCAAACAGGAACCGAAAGACTAGCAGCCAACCAAAGAATAAGCCTGCCGCAATCCCCAAGTACAATAAACCCCCTGACAAGGGCAGCATCCCCAATAACAACATTGTTGGCACCGTCGTGAGATAAATGACTGGGAGAATGAAAGTCAGAACCTGCTGGACGGTATGTGGCATTGTGTCAATCGGCATTCTCGCAAAACTTACCTCGATGGCATCCGAAATCTCTAGGAGTGCATAGTTACGTCCAATCCAGAAGGATAGACAAGCCATCCCCGCCCACAGCGCGTAAAGGGCTCCCTGCCCGATTACCAAAGCTAGGAAACCCAGCAGCAGCCCCGGCAAACTCACTGTGAGACCAAAGGAGACACAAGCCAACCCGACCATCACGCCACCAACCGCCATCTGGAGGAGACCCCCAAACCAAAAGTTATCCGCGAGAATCATAAAGAACGGACCTACAGGCCGGATGAGAAACTTCTCCAACCCCTCCTCCGTCACGTAATAATGAATCTCCCATGTGCCCATCCAGAAGAATGAGCCAAACCCCCAGGCGACCTCGGACATGCCTACTAGTGCGGTTAGCTCGCCGCGTCCCCAGATGGCGATTCCAGCACCTGTCAGGATTGGGACTTGGGTCGTAATCACATTCCAAAATATGGCATAGGCTGCAAGGTTGATGGCTGAGCTGAGGAGGGAGCCCCAGAGCATGGCTTTGTTCTCTGCGGTTGTGAGGATTGAAAGCCGGAAATAGGTGGGTAGCAGCCGCAGCTGGCGAAGCAGGTCGCGTGCACCCATTTTAGGTGGACACCTCCCTGGGTTGGCTGGGTGCGTGGAACTCGTCTTCGCCGAAAATGCCTCGAATGATATCTTCGAGGTTAGGTTCTTTGACTTCAATATCCTCGATGGTGACTAGGTCAAGGATTAGTTTCAGAATCGATGGGACAGCGATTTGGTCTTGGTTTATTGTTAGCTCGAATTGACCATTGGTGACCTCTAGGTCTGTGAGTCCAGTGGTTTCGTGGAGTTGCCGTTTCCAGTCTCGGGTTTTGGGTTTGCGATAGATGACTCGGATCCGTCGTTCGTTGTGCCAGCGGTGTTTGAGCTGGGTCTTGGAGCCATCGAATTTGATGTGACCCTTGGAGATGAGGATGATGCGGTCGGTGAGTTCCTCGACATCGCGCATGCTGTGGCTGCAGAGGAGGACGGTGACGTTCTCGTCGCGGTTGATGCGTCGTATGAAGTCGCGGATGCGTTTCTTAGCAACCACGTCAAGGCCGACGGTGGGTTCGTCAAGGAAGATGATTTCGGGTTTGTGGAGGAGGGCGGCGATGATTTCGCAGCGCATCCGTTCACCGAGTGAGAGCCGCCGTGGCGCAGTGCCGAGGTGTTGGCGGATTTCAAGGATTTCTGAAAATTCTTGGAGTCGACTTTCAAACTCTGGCTTGGGCACGTTGTACATTTTCTGGAAGAGTTTCAAGCTTTCCATGACGGGTACGTGGCGCCACAAGAGTGTACGCTGACCAAACACCACACCGTAGCGCATGGCGCATTCGGTGCGGTTGCGGTAGGGATCCATGCCGAAGAGGCGAGCTTCACCGGAGGTGGGGCAGAGGATACCGCTGAGTAGTTTGACCGTCGTTGATTTCCCCGCACCGTTTGGTCCCAGGAGGGCGACACACTCGCCTGGGTGGATGCTGAAGCTGACACCATCCACTGCCCGTATGGTTCGCTTCTCGCGTTTGAGAAAGCCGTAGAGCCGGCGAGCTCTTCCCTTGCGTGGCTTCACGAGGGGCTTTGTGAAGAGTCGGACGATGTTGTCCACTTCTGCAATGGGCTGCTTGTGTAACGACATGTTGGTCGCTCTCCGTAATCGGGTGAGGAACTACACCTAAAACTATAAAAATATTCCTAAAAGAATAGTAGAAAAATTAACCTATTGTGGGCTACCCCGATGACAGAAAAACATGCGCCACAGCCAAAAGCCAATAGCATATCACCCACAATGACAACCTCACACCCCAAACAATCGCTAAGCCCACAGTCCACAGGCCAGCGGAACAGGCTACTCTAATCCAATTTAAAAACAATCATCAGATAGCCTCGACCAGCAATCACCAGATACCTCCTCAAAAACCTTCTGGTAAAGGGGTTCACCAAAAAAGAAGAGGTGGTAGACGAGCAGGGTTTACGCTGTGCGGCGTTTCCGCCGTAGCAAGCCCACAGTGAGGGCTAATACAAGAGCTGGAAGGACCGCGAGCCAGGAAAACCCCGGAATCATCAGTGTGGGTGGTGGTGGAGTGTCATTCACTCTTAATAACCAAAGATCCCGGTCTCCCTCGCCAAAAGAAAAAGTGTAGCCAGTAATACAGAATCCTCCATCGCTCAGCTCAACTAATGACCTGCACCAGTCGTCCTCTGCACCACCAAATACACGGGTCCAAAGCGGGTTGCCAGACGAGTCACATCTGATTAGCCAGAAATCGCCATACAACCCACCTTCGTCACCAGCGCCCACAGGATATGTCGATCCAACCACTGTGAAGCCGCCCGTTCTACATTCTACTACTCGCCTACCAAATTGTGCACCTTCGTCACCAAAGGTCCTGTTCCACATCACTGTTCCAGTACTGTCAAGCCGGAGAAGCCAGATGTCTGCTTCTCCCGCTCCAAAACTCTCAGTATAGCCGCTGAGAAGGAACCCGCCCTCCGAACACTCAATCACAGAGTACCCCGTTTCGTTATTT
>JABXGV010000202.1 GCA_016550485.1 archaeon | reverse complement strand
CTGGCTGTACTATAAACCGGGCGTGTGGGTCCTCGCAGCAGGCCGTGAACTTTGCGGCTCAATCGATTGCCACCTATAACGCAGATATCGTTATAGCCGCTGGCGTCGAGCATATGACTCTGCTCCCCATCGGTGGAGACTTCGGATCAGGCTATGATCCCTTCAATCCCAACTTGATCAAGAAGTACCAGTTTATCCCGATGCCAATGTCTGCTGAACGAATGGCTACGAAATACCAGATACCACGGGAGGATATGGACAAGTTTGCCTTATGGAGTCACCAAAAGGGTGTGGCAGCCTGGGATGCGGGGAAGTTCGACAATGAAGTTGTACCAATTGAAGCCCCCCAAGAGGATGGCAGTGTAAAGCTCATCACCCAGGACGAGAGTCCACGCCGTAACACATCGATGGAAAAATTAGCAAGCCTTCCTCCGCTTTTCGGTGGGGTAATCACTGCAGGGAACTGTTGCCCTGTTAACGATGGTGCCGCCGCTGTTATGTTGATGTCGAGAGAAAAAGCCGATGAGCTTGGCTTGAAGGCTCGTGCTGTAGTCAAAGCACAGGCGGTTGTTGGCGTAGAACCAGTAATTTGCCTTGAGGGCCCCATTTTCGCCACGCCTCCCTGTCTTGAACGCGCAGGTCTAGCCTTAGAAGAGATCGATATCTTAGAGGTTAATGAGGCGTTCAGCAGTGTACCAATTGCCACAGGGAAGATGCTCGGCTTCGACCCCCTCAGCGATCCCCGCCTTTCTGTTCATGGGGGTTCCATAGCTTTGGGTCATCCCTTAGGCGCTTCGGGTGCACGACTCATCACGACAGCCCTTAACGCGCTAGAGGACCAAAATCTCCGCTACGGGCTTGTGACGATGTGCTGCGGCTTAGGATTGGGAACTGCCACAATAATTGAGCGAGAAAAGTAATAGAAGGCAAAGGCTTTCCCTCATGAATCTCGCTCAGCGATTATCCAAGTTCTGGCACTGGGTTTCCAATAGCCTATTCCCTGATAAGATGTAGAGGATAACCAAGAAATTTTGTAAAAGCAAAACCTCTAAACGAACAAATTATTGTAGAGAACATCATGCCCGAGCCTCCAGAGACGATTCGTCGAGCCATTGCTAGCTTCAACCGATATAGAAGCCCTGAAGCGGTTGCTGAATTTATCCACTTTAGTAACAATGAATTGATTGTACGCTTTTCAGGCTCCTTCTGCCACACTTGCGGCGTTTATGATTACTTTGAGGACCTTATCTTCGAGCTCAACCCGGAGGCACCTATTGGTCTCGCTGTCATCGACTTTGAAAAGGAGGATGACATGTCGTTTCTTGTGAGGTATCAACTCACATATCTACGGCCACGATGTGCTGGAGGCTAGAAGTGGACGCGCCAGACGGATTCACAAATTGGGTACAATACTAGCCGATGTCCGTGATTAGATCGGTTTGAAGTATTTGATGTCTGTGAGTGCACCAGTTCGTTTTGATTTACTCTGAAAAACGGCTTCTACACGCATACCGATTCTCAAGGCTTCAGGCTTTGCCCCACCAACTTCATGAATAAGGCCACCATCAGTGTTGTCGATTTGGATAAAGGCTAGAGTTAGCGGCTTAGAGAGAGGATTACCGTTATTATCCATGTACACCGTCGTGAAGGTCTGGATAGTCCCTGTGTTGGGTACTTCAAACCAATCATCTAACGAAGCTTGGCACCGTTCACAGTAGATTCGAGGCGGCAAATAGGTAATCTTACACTTTCCACATCGAACAGCGAGGAACTTCGCCTTATCCCTAATTGTGGTAAGAAACCTTTCACCCGCTACACCAGCGGTGTAGATGTAATCACATTCCATATCGCCTTTCCAATGTCGAATTCTTCTTGGATCACGGATTTTTTCAAAAGACATAATGCGTATCCTCCTAGATGGGCTCCCAATATTTGATGTCAGTAACCGACCCTTCACGCTGCGTAGCGGGTTTCCAAACCGCACGGACCCGCATCCCAATGTAGACCTTTTCTGGATCGACGTTTCCGAGCTTGTGCAGAATGCCAATACCAGGGCTCGCACCATCGATATCAATTACCGCTACAGGAATTGGAGTTTTAATCCTCCTTGCATCAGCGTCGAGGTATGAGAGCGAGAACGTGTTGATTCTGCCAGTATCCTTGACGTAGACCCACTCATCTGTCGGTCGGAAGCACTGCTCACAAAACATACGTGGAGGCACAAGAATTCTTTCACACTCGCGGCAACGCCGACCGATTATCTTGCCATTCTTCAGCTCCTCGAGGAACCTCCCATAAGCAATCCCAGCGGTCCATGCGTACTTCACATTGGGGCTCCACTTGAACGTCAGGACCTTACCTGACTTGATATCACGTGATGATAAAGGGGTACCAGGGATTTCCTTGAATTTCTCACTCATTTCTATCAACCATCCATCTAATTGTATTTACCGTTTAAAGACTGCTACAGTCCCGACTTGCATGAGATCTCCCCACGCTTGAGCTACTGCAGTTTCAGCTTTGGGTACTTGACGTTTTCCGGCTTCGTTGCGGAGTTGCCAGAAGCATTCGCAGCATTTCATGAGACCTGCGGCAGCGATTGGGTTGCCGACACCTAGTAGTCCTCCGGAGGGGCAGATGGGTAGGTCCCCGTCTCGGAAGGTTTGACCTTCTACGGTGAGTTTGGGTGCGCCTCCTTTCGGTGCGAGTAGGAGGCCTTCGGTGTGGTGGGCTTCTTTGTAGTCAAATGGGTCGTAGGGCTCGGCGAGGTCAATTTGTTTGGGCGGATTAGTAATTTTCGCCATCTTGTAAGCCATCTTTGCGGCACGGGCTACGTATTCTGGGAAGTAGAGATCGCGGTTGGTCCAGTAGGCGGTGTCAAGAGACCAGCCAACGCCGTCGATCCAGACTGGGTCGTCGGTGTATTTCCTGGCGACATCTTCTGAGGCGAGAATCATGGCGGCTGCTCCATCGCTGGGCGGGCTGATATCGAGCCGCTGAACCGGCCAGACCATTACTTCGGAGTCGAGAACGTCTTGGATTGTAATCTTTGCGGCAAGCTGAGCGCTGGGGTGATCGAGGGCATTGCCTTTGTTCTTTACAGCGATTGCGGCGATGTCTTTTTTGGGTATCTTGTGAGTGTGCATGTAGCGCTGCATTTCGAGGGCGAAAATCCAGACGAGGTTAGGCTCCAGTGGGCGGGTGATAATTGGGTCCCAGATTGTGCGGAAGGCTGTTTGTGGGTGTGGATAGCAGGGACCCATTTTTTCCTCTGCGACAACCAAGCATGTATCGAATAGCCCAGAAGCTACATGCCACCAGCCTCCAATTGGGGTGAAAACGCCTGTTCCGCCACCGACATAGACTCTGCTATAGGGTTT
>JABXGV010000201.1 GCA_016550485.1 archaeon | reverse complement strand
ACGAGGTGTTGGTCACCGAGGAAATCTGCGCGGTCTCAGCTGGGTTTGATATGGCCAGAGTCTCCTCCTGCATTCTTTTTGCCCATCCGACGTTCGAGTTTGGTACAAAGGAGCAAAAGGAGAAGTACCTCACGCCAGTAGCTCAAGGCGAGAAGATTGGCGCCCTCTGCATCACTGAACCCAATGTGGGTAGCGATGTTGCTGGTACTGAGACCCGTGCTGTGAAAGAAGGAGATACATTCGTCATCAACGGTGAAAAACGCTTCATAACAAACGGTCCCGTTGCTGATTTCCTACTCGTCTATGCGGTCACCGACCCATCGGTCAAGGCCAAGCAGGGAATGACTGGCTTCCTCGTCGAGTCTAAATGGAAGGGATTCGAGGTTATCGAGGAGTATGAGCTACTGGGGATGCATGGTGCCCATATTGGTCATATGGGCTTCCGTGATGTCGAGGTCCCAGCGGAGAACGTGCTTGGCACCGTCAATGATGGTTTCAAGGTAGTCATGGCTGGACTCAACGCTGAACGAACCATCCTTGCCGCTGAAATGAACGGGGTCTCCCGAGCCGCTATGGAGGAGGCCATCCGTTACAGTGATGAACGGATACAGTTCCGACGCAAAATCAGAGACTTCGAAGGAGTCAGCTTCAAGATCGCTGATATGGCGGTCAAGCTAGAAGCCGCAAGGTTACTCACCATGAAGGCGGCACGCCTCATTGAAGCGGGGCTACCTTCAACGAAAGCTGCTGCCATCGCCAAGCTCTACGCCTGTGATTCTGCAATAGAGACTGCGACGAATGCACTCCAAGTGCTGGGCGGAATCGGCTACACGAAGAAGCGACCAGTGGAGCGGTACCTCCGAGATGCCCGGCTGATGTCCATCGGTGGAGGCACAGCGGAAATCTTACGATACCTCATTCAAAGAGAAGTCTACAGGGAACACGGTCTCTAACAGGTAAGTTCTTATAGAATAGCCGAGTGCAGGCGTTCTTCTCTAAGGGGACCGTCATGGCATCAGTTTTTGAGCGTTCTGGGTATTTGCAGCGTATCCGCTTGTTTAGTCCGAACGCTAAGAAGTTGATTCTCAGTAATACCATTGGTTCCTTTGGTTGGGGTGTACAATCTGCTATCTTTAACATCTATCTCCTGACTCTAGGTTACTCGAACACCTTCCTTGGAGGCGTCATGGGTCTTGGTGCCTTTTCAATGGCTATCTGTTCCTTGCTCGTGGGCCCCTTTGTAGCTCGCGTCGGTACGAAGAACGCATTGATTCTTGGTAGCCTCATACACCTTACGATCTCGATTCCGAGAGTGCTCACGCCTTTTCCGGAAATCTTCGTTGTCGGTGCAGTGCTTAGCGGGATTAGTAGTGCAATGGGGAACGTCGCCTTTGCCCCGTTCATCGCAAAGAGTAGCACCTCCTATGAACGAACCCACCTCTTTGGTACCAACGCATTACTAGCCATCCTTAGTAATTTTGCTGGTTCAACGCTTGCAGGTTTTCTCCCCGGCTGGGCCTCTTTGGTCTTCCTGTTGCCGATCGATAGTGCGCCGTCCTTCCAGCTCGCCCTTATCGGCTGGATTCTACCAATAATCCTAAACATTATCCCTATTTTGGCGATTCGAGAATTCGAAGACCTAGCAGCCACAGAGACGTTGGACAAAGCCGCTTCGCCTAGAAGTTCCGCTCCTGAGCCCAAGGGGAGAAAAGAATTGTTCATCCTCTTCGCCATTCCCACAGCCTTAATTGGGTTGGGCGCGGGCTTTGTTGTGCCTTTCCTGTCGGTGTTTTTCTGGGACTTCTATGATTTGCCGACACCCCTTGTCGGCTTCATTCAAGGGTTGGGTCAGCTCACAGTTGCCACCGGCTCGTTCATATCCCCTGGGCTGTCAACCCGTCTTGGTAAGGTGCGCACCGTTGTGCTGTGCCAAACCCTTTCCCTGCCATTCCTTTTCCTCATCGCCGTCTTGGTCAATCCTGTCGTCGCGATTGCTTGTTTCCTCTTACGTGGGGCACTTATGAACATGACCGGTCCAGTGGATAGCGGCTTCAAGATGGAGATGGTCCCTCATCGTTGGCGTGCCTACTTGACATCAGTGAATTCCTTCGCGTGGAACTTCCCCTGGGCAATCTCTACCCAGATTACGGGTCCGTTGTTTGACGCTGATCTTTACTTATTGCCTTTCTGGTTTACTCTAGCTTGTTACAGTGCCTCAACGGTTTTGTACGCGGTCTTCTTCCGGAGTTCTGAGAAGCGCCTGGCTGAGGAACTTGCCAGCTAGACAAAGTCTCCTTCGCCGATATTTTCCAGCTTCTTAGACACGTAAGGTATTTCTGCTCAGAAATCCCTTTCAACAGGTAAGGTGTCAATTGTGCCTTCATCAGATATCTTCGATATCATTCATAATCGACGGTCCATTCGAAAATTCACGGACCAGCCCGTTACTGAGGAGGTGCTAGAGAAGATCCTTGAAGCGGGATTCCGTGCCCCTTTCGCCACGCAGTTGTGTAGTGTCGTCTACACAAGGAAACCTGAAATAATGAAGAAGCTGCGGCGGCTGGGCGTGTACCCTACAACCAAGGTATTGATGATCTTTCTCATCGATGTCCGTAGGCTGGAAAAAATCATGCACCAGCGCGGACATGCATACAACCAAGATGATGGGATGACGCTCTGGCTGGGGGTCCAGGATGTATCTCTCGTTGTTGAGAACTTGATTCTTGCTGCGGAGGCGTTGGGGTTAGGTTCGGTACTTCTGGGCAATGCTCCATTAAACGCTGATCTACTCTGCCAGGTTCTGAAGATTCCAAAGCGGGTGTACCCGGTTGTCGGGCTCTGCCTTGGGTATCCGGATCCCACGGAGGAGACCGAGATACGACCCCGCTTTGCCTTGAAGCATAGTGCCTTTGAGGACTCGTACCATGACCTTTCAGAATCCGAGATTCGAGAAGCCATGCAGATCATGGACGAGGGATATCTAGCACAGGACTATTATGTTAGATTGGGAGCCAAGATTCCCCTGCGAACAGGGAAAGACGACATCAGCCTTGACGAATACTCGTGGTGTGAACACATATCGAGGAAATATTGTCAGGGGCGGTGGACTGAAGAGCCCTTAGTTGCGATAATTCGCAAGCACGGTTTTCGCGACCTCTAGCTTAAACCCGTTTTCTATTAGGAGTGTTTGAGTTCAATTGACGGGTACTTGTATCCTGAACCGGTCATTATCAGTAGCGTCTCTTCGTCCGCAGAGATTGTACCATTCCTGAGTAATCGTTGATATCCTGCAAGAGTGGCTGCGCCCTCTGGGCAAGCCATGATGCCTGCGCGACCCAAATCCTGCATGGCTTGTTTGATGGCAGTATCTGGCACCTCGACTGCAGCACCTTTGCTTTCTCGGAGGACCCGGAGGATTAGGTAATCCCCGAAGGCGTGGGGAACCTGTAATCCTGTAGCAATGGTTTGGGGATTTGACCACGGTTCAGCCTCAGCATCACCCCTACGCCAGGCTTTGACGATTGGTGCGCAGCCGCTGGACTGAACAGCAATCATTCGTGTTGGAATATCATTAACGAGCCCTAATTCCTTCAGCTCGTGAAAAGCTTTCCAGATACCGACGAGCCCTGTTCCTCCACCAGTTGGATAGATGATGGTGTCAGGAAGTCTGCCTAGCTGTTCCCAGATTTCATAACCCATTGTTTTCTTTCCTTCGACGCGGTATGGCTCTTTCATGGTTGAGAGTGAGAAAATCTCGGGGTTTGCTTGGAGTAGTTGTTTCATCCGCTCGCCTGCGTCAGCGATGTTGCCTTTGACCAGTACTAGTTCAGCTCCTGAGATTCGTACCTCATCATGGTTGAGTCTTGGCGCTGACTCAGGCATGTACACTGTTGCAGTGATTCCTGCTGCCGCGGCGTAGAGGGCAGCGGCACCACCAGCGTTGCCGGCTGTTGCCAAGGCGACATGATTTATGCCGAATTGTTTTGCCATGGAAATTGAAAGGGCAAGGCCGCGTGCCTTGAAGGTCCCGGTTGGGTTTCGCCCTTCATCTTTGAGCAGCAGGTGTTTCTCCAAGGCGAGGATTGGTGTGAACCCCTCCCCCAAGGTGATGCGGTACTGGGGTTTCGGTGGGAGAAGCGCGGCGTACCTCCAGAGTGTCGGGTTCGACTTGTCAATCCAGTCCTTGGCTAGGTCTAGCTCAGGCAGCTTCACAAAGAGGATTCCTTGGCACTTCGGACACACAGTCTGTTTTGCTGTCTGGGAGGGGACATGCCCACATCGCGTACAGCGTAGCGAAAACTCCATGGGAGACACCGAGACTAGCTTGGTGTATTTGAGTGTAGTTCATGCATTGCCTTCAGCCCCGCGTCTATAGCGCTTTCCACCGCGGAGCTGTAGTCTTCGAGGAAGGCACCTGTCATCCGGTTAGCGATGATGGCACAGATTGTACCACTCTGGTAGCCCAGCTGACGTGCCAGATGGAAGAGCAGGCTTGACTCCATCTCAAGGTTCACAACGCGTAGCCCATCGACGCGGAGTGTTGCCAATTGCTCCTGCAGCCCTGGCACGGTTAGTTTAAGACCGGGAAGCGCTCTGCCTTGAGGGGCGTAGAATCCTGGTGCCGAGGCGGTGATACCAATAACATAATTCGCCCCGGCATTCCGGACTAGGGCGTCTACAACTTCGGGGGAAGCCTTCGAGGCGTAGGGATGAATTTTCCCCTTGAATCGTCTTCCTGCGGGTGACGCTGCTGTCACCAGCCTGTATGCCTTCTCCTCGATTTGTTGACACGCCTCACACGCTGCGTCGAGTTCATAGTAAAGGCCAGTGTTATCTAGGCCCAGCCCATAGGAGGAGATTGCCAGGGTCCCAACTGTGATGTCTTTTTGCAGGCCACCTGATGTGCCTATCCGGATGATGGTTAAGGGCTGAGCCTCCGTCTTCCGAATCCTAGTTCGTAGGTCGTACTCGTTTAGCGCGAAGGCTTCAACCAGCGCAACCTCGTTATTGTCGGTTCCGATTCCTGTCGCGATAACCGTGATTGGCATTTCCCGCCAAGTTCCAGTTCTGGTAACGAACTCCCGGTTCTCAACCCTATGCTCAATGGTATCAAAGTGTTCAGCGACCCTATCTGCTCTGGCGGGATCTCCGACGACGAACAGGTTTCTTGCCAATTGCTCTGGTCTTAACCCGAGATGGTAAATTCGATCGTTCTTGGTGATTAATTCCGATGACTTCACAGGTGCTGCCATGGCAGGTCCTTCCTATGCAACTATTTCGGGCTTGAATGCTGTTAATGTTTCCTTTTGATTCAGTTTCTTTCAGCAACCATGTTATGAGGTAGGTTTATGTGGGGGCAGTAGTGTATTGGCTGTCAAGTGATAGGAGTATCTCGCTTATGACGGACAATCCTGTTAACAAGAAACTCGAAAAGCTCCTTAAGGAAGCCTATGAGCAGTTCATGACCCTTTCTGCGCATTGCCCTGCCTGTGATGGTGGTATACTCAAAGCCGTATACGCAGAGGATGTAGGGAAAACCTTCCAGGTCACTCTTCGATGCGACAAAGAGGACTGCTTCTGTGAAGCAATCATTAAGACCCTGCCAAACGGGGAGTTCGAGCTGGTTTCCATCAGCAACGAGGAGTCAGCCGTCTTCTTTGGCGAATTCGACGCCGACGATTGAACCCTCAACTACTTTGCTGGGTTTATGACCCTGCCAATGAAGAGGATGGTTCCAGTGCGCGTGTCACGGATGAGGAAGAGGAAGGGGTGGTCGCACCGGAAGATAGGGATGGGAGCCGGTAACCCTTTTGGAGCCATCACGACGGCGGTGACTGCGGCAGCGGTGGTGCCTTCCTCGTCGACCTCGATGAAGGCTTTATGTATGGCTAAACTGATGTAGAGGTCTTCTGTCGGGGTGATACCCGAGAAGTTAGCTGTGGCGGTGGAGAAGGCGTCCGTCATCCCCAGAGTTTCAAGGTGTTCGTTTAGTTCGAACTCAGAGGTTACAGTGAACCGGGGCAGGAAGATATTGACCTTCTGTTTGACCATTTGCCCCAGCCAAGCCGTTAAATTCATCGGTGAGAGCTTCCTCTCTAGTTCAGGGAGGCCATCATCTGCCTGGGGGAGGAGAACCACCATGGAGAGCCTATCCCCTAGATAGGGGAGTTCGAGGGCCTGGACTAGTTGGGTTTCCATGTAGTTGAAGCGTTTTACTTGGTGCATCAGCGGCACTTGGACGGATTCTCCATTTAAGAGTGTGAAGGGGGCCTCTTGGGTGCGGTCTTTCTCGAAGGGTTGTACCCAGAAGCCCTTGAAGTAGATGGCGCTCGCCAGAACGAGACGCGTGAGGACACTAATCATGTCTGAATGGATGATTTCGGGGATTTTCCCTCGGGTCTGCTTTGAGGCCCATGCGTTAATGGTGTTTGCCGCTTCTTCGGCATGACGGAAGTCGACTATGTCCACCGTGGTCTTGTAGCTGTTTTTTAACACTGCTTGGAACTCGGGTTTCAATTGGAGCCCATGCTTTAGCCATAGGGCGTTGGCCACACTGAGTTGGTGGCTCCCCTCTCGTTCGCTTGCTTGGAGGTTCTCGATTATTGCGCCGAAGGCATCGTGGGTCTGTCGTTGGGTGAGTTTGAAACGGAGAACCTTGGCGATCTGGGTTTCTGTGTTTCCCTTCGCGCCAGCATAGACCTGGGCGAAGGCGGTGGCGATATTCCATGGCGAGATGAACAGATTCCCGCCAAACTCGCGCAGGACATTGTAGAGGTCAATGGTAAAGGCGTTGGTGGCTTCCACGATGTGTTTGAGGTTACTGGTCATCATAGCATCGACCCTTCGAGAGTGTGTCTCCTAGAATTTGTTGAGCATAGTACGATTCCTGAGAGTTTAAATGATACTTATTGGGTCATTTGTACCGATTCATTAGATGATTTATGAAGTGCAAGCACACAAGGATTT
>JABXGV010000003.1 GCA_016550485.1 archaeon | reverse complement strand
TGATGGAGATCCTCCCGGCGGGTCATCCCTTCGAACACCGCACACAACACCCCGTAGAGGAGGGATCTCTCGGGTTTACCCTTGAAGACCCGTTTGATATAGGGGAGATGGAGCCCCCTACGGATTTCCTTCTCAGTAATCTTCAGTTTGGTGTCAATCTCTGAACCCAAGATCGAGGGGGACCAGGTCATCGAGGCCACTTCCCTAGTCCCCTGCAAGGAGCACTCCTAAAAGGCTTAGTATCGGTCAAGGATAGCCCTACCCTCTACGGACCCGAAACATAAGCAAGTAATCGATTGGCTTAGTTCAAGCTAGAAAAAAGAGAGGGAGCGGGATACGGAGAACCGGCATCCCAAGAGAGCTAGTTAGACGCGTTCTTTAACGAGCTTATCTACAACAGCTGGGTCAGCGAGTGTGGTGGTGTCGCCGAGTTTGTCGACTTCGCCGGCGGCGATGCGCTTCAGGATACGGCGCATGATTTTTGATTGTCAGTTGCTTTCGAGCAGGACTATTTATATATCCACGTATTGACTGGGGTTGTGTTGTTATGTGTTACACAATCGTTGTATTCACTACAACTATTATAGTTAACATGGTGTACTACTATGACTACGATATCGATTAAAGAGGATACGCGGCGACATCTTCTACGTGTTGCTGCGGATCTCCAAAAGACCCACGGGCAACGAGTTGATTTCGACGCCACTATACGATATCTAATCACCTTATATGAGCAACGGAAGGTAGATTTGAAAGCATGGGAATCCTTCACCCAACCTCTGCCAGGCCTCACCTTCGATGACCTATACCAGGAATTATTAGCGGAGCGCCAACAGGACAATGCCGACACAAGATAGAAGCCCGGTTACCGTATTGGATGGAGGTGTCCTTATCGCCCTTGCCACCGGTGAACAGACTACCAGAGTACTATCCCAAGACATTGCATCAGCTGCAAAGCTATTCACCTGTACCGAACTGGCCCTAAGTGAACTCACCTACATTATCTGTCGAAAAACCAATTGGCAAACAGCAGCTGCCAAGGTCGACACTCTCATCCGATCTGCAACTATACAAATCATCCCCGCATCCCTACTATGGAAGCACGCTGCCCATCTCAAATGTACAGCCGCTATTGCCCTACCAGATTGCTATACCATAGCGGCAGCAGATATCCTCAAAGGAAATGCTCTTTTTGCCCGAAAAGAACCTGAACTCACCACAGCCCTCAAAAAACGATTAATCCCACGAATCATCCAATTCCTCCAATAACACAGAATCACTGTACGAGAGCCTCGACATTCAGAAGCGGATGTATCCCAATGAGCTTCGACTGTATGAGGCGAAGCGGGTGTCTGTGATTTGGCATGCACGAACAAGCCGTAATGAGGATGCGCTTCAATGGACAAAGATTGCTTCACCTTCGACAGACCCGAAGCGAAAGCATGTAACCGAATGGCTTAGTTCAGGTTAGAAAAAAGGAGGGAGAGGGATACGGAGAACTCGTATCCCAGGAGATGTTCTTAGACACGTTCCTTGACGAGCTTGTCCACGACCGCGGGGTCAGCCAGCGTGGTGGTGTCACCGAGCTTGTCGACCTCGCCGGCAGCAATGCGTTTCAGGATACGACGCATGATCTTACCGCTACGGGTCTTGGGTAAGGCATCAGCGAACTGGACCTTGTCGGGAGTTGCGATTGGGCCGATTTCCTTCCGCACGTGCTTCCGCAGCTCCTGGCGGAGCTCCTCGGTCTTCTCGATGCCGTGCTTTAAGGTCACGAAGCAGTAGAGCGCCTGACCTTTGATGTCATGTGGGAAGCCAACGACAGCAGCTTCAGCTACAGCATCATGGGAGACGAGCGCGGATTCGATTTCAGCGGTGCCCATACGGTGACCACTGACGTTGACGACGTCATCGATTCTGCCGACGACCCAGAAGTAGCCATCCTCGTCACGGCGAGCGCCGTCGCCAGTCATGTAGTAAGGCGGGAAAGTCTTGAAGTAGGTGTCAATGAAGCGTTGGTGGTCACCGAACACGGTGCGCATCAGACCTGGCCACGGCTTCTTGATGACCAAGTAGCCACCCTCATTCACGTCAACCTCCTGACCAGTCTCATCGACCACCATGGGCTCAATGCCCGGGAAGGGCAAGGTGCAGGAGCCAGGCTTGAGTGCGACTGCCCCAGGAATCGGGGTGATAACGACGCCGCCGGTTTCCGTCTGCCAATATGTTAGTCGCCTGTAGGCAATGTGCCTAGCAGGTATCGACAATAGGGCAGCGGTTCTGTCCGACGACTTCGTAATACCAGAGCCAAGCCTCCGGGTTGATGGGTTCGCCGACGGTGCCGAGGAGTTTGAGGCTGGTGAGGTCGTGTTTGCGGACCCATTCGTCGCCGTGGCGCATGATGGCGCGGATGGCGGTGGGGGCGGTGTAGAATTGGTTGATTTTCCATTTTTCGACGATGGCCCAGAAGCGGTCGGGTTCGGGGTGGGTGGGGATGCCTTCGAACATGACGCTGGTGGCGCCGGCGGCGAGGGG
>JABXGV010000200.1 GCA_016550485.1 archaeon | reverse complement strand
TGTGTACGCTTCCCCCGAACGCCACTAACTCACAAAATGTAGCGGCTCCTACATTATGTCCTATTGGCGATGGGTTCTTCGTTTCCCGAAAAAAAGTGGGTCAGACTAGTTGCTGCCCTCGGAGAGAGTAACCTGCTCAAGGGCAAAGCTTTCCGATGTTACAAATAATTCCTTTACCGGCATTGGTTACTGGCACCTCCGATTTACAATCGATTGAGGATTCGACTCTGAGTCTTCCTATATATCTCTTTTGTATTCGGTGATGCAATTAATCAGGTAATCAAGCTAGTTTCCGCAAAACAGGTAGCTTTTTCATATAGTTTTCCTCAAGATTCATTCCTACAGCTGCGAAAACTGTATTAGAAATTGTATTTCTAGCTAACTAAATAGTAAGACTTATATAGAGTGATAGCAAGCGGAAACTCTGCGAAGTTTAAAAAGATTTCGCGTCCTGGTGCGGGGTACCACTCACAGCAGTCCACTCGCCCTTCCGCTTGATCGCTAGGAGATACGGTGCCAGCTATTTTGCCGGTCGCCTAAATTTTCGAGCTAGAGAGGAATCCATCAGCCTAGCTGCCATCACAGTATGGTTTCCCGTATCATACACCATCAAACCCTAAATGGGGGATAAAAATGGCTAACGAAACTCGTACAGCACACCAGCAATCGCGCGTCCGCGACCTTCGACCAAGGCCTAAGCCTGAAACTATTGGCTGCCCTGACTGCGGAAACAAAGACGTCACTCGTGATCCAGCACGGGGCGAAGTCATTTGCACCAACTGTGGGTTGGTGCTAGACAGCCACGTGATTGACACTGGACCTGAATGGCGGGCTTTCACCAGCGAGGAACGGGATCGACGTGCACGTGTCGGCAGTCCCATGTCATATACCATTCATGACAAGGGTCTTAGTACTACTATTGACTGGCGGGACCGAGATGCGCACGGTCGTAAGCTTGCTCCAAGCCTTCGGGCTCAGATCTATCGGCTCCGTAAGTGGCAGGTTCGAACTCGTGTTCACTCCAGCATCGACCGTAACCTTGCCAGGGCAATGAGTGAGCTGGACCGCATTACCAGCCAGCTAAGCATTCCGCGACCAGTTAAAGAAGCAGCTGCTATTCTTTACCGCCGCGCAATTGAACAGCGACTTGTACGGGGACGCAGCATCGAAGCAATTGTAGCGTCCTGCGTGTACGCTGCCTGTCGTCTTCGCCACGTCCCCCGGACTCTAGATGAAATCGCTCATCACAGTCGCATTAACCGCAAGGAACTTGGCCGATGCTACCGACTTCTGCTCCGGAAGCTGGACATGCGTGTCCCAGTCGCAAAAGCCGTTGACTTCATCCCGCGCTTTGCCCAGGCCCTCGAACTCAGCAGCCGCGTCCAGCGCCGCTCAGCTGAAATCATTGAGGCAGCACGGGCAAAGAACATCACCGCGGGCAAGGACCCCACAGGACTCGCAGCCGCGAGCCTCTACATCGCCTCCATTCAGGAAGGCGAGCGCCGGACCCAGCGAGAAATCGCAGCCGTCGCACGAGTAACCGAAGTCACCGTCCGAAACCGGTACAAGGAAATGGTGCGCGAGCTTGCACTCGAAGTAGATATCTGAGCCCAGTGCTCCGATATCTTCCTCTTTCTTTTTTTGTGAAGCTTCACGAGTAATCGACCAGTCGTTGTTGGGGATCAGAACGCCTGCTTTGACTCTTTTCTTCGCTGGAGGGTTCTCGTTCGCTCTCTTGGCTTTGAGGGTCAGAGGAAAGGAACTCATCAAGTCCAGCTGAGGGTTCACGGGGGAAGGCGAGTTCGAGTGGTTCTAGAACCTGTTGGAAGGCGAGTTCGAGTCGTCTGATGTAGTCTGGGATGTCGATTTCTCTTTTGGATGCCATATGGGTTGGTTTGACGGTGAAGGTGCGTTTCCCGTATCTGAAGGGCTTGACCTTGACAAATGCTACCTCTTCTCGTCGTTTGACTGTGATGCCTGCGTCGGCGAGTTGTTGCCAAGCCTGATATGGCTGGGCGAGTACGCCTTCGGTTTCTCGTTGGCTGGGGTCCTTCCAGATTCTGATGCGTTGTTCCATGTCGGGGACAGTGAATCGCCCCCGTCTGAGTTGGGCGATTCGCCTTCGAAGCACTTCGGTTACTTTGGGTCGTGCCTTCGCGAGTTTCTCTGGGCTATCAACGCCAGCTAGAGGGGCTACAGTCTCGGCAAAGATATCACGAAATAGCGGTGGTGAACTCGATTTCCCGATGGTGAGTCCTTTGATGTCTGGTGTTCCGTCAGGGAGTATGCCAAAGTAAGCCTTTTTCGCGCCGCTCAGGACGCAGAGTGGGTATACAACATCAAGGGCTAGAGTCAATTTCAGTTCGGTTTTTGCTTTAGCGATAAGCCATTCGACTTGTTCTGGGGTGGGGTTATCTAGGAAAAGCGAGTCGGTGTCACCGTAGACAGGTCTCATACCCTTCTCTTCTGCCCAGGTCCAACTAGTTCGTAGAGCCCACCGACCGTACGCCATCATAGACTCAGCAAAGGGTGGACATGCAAGGCCTCTAATTCGAATGGTCACTCCGCCACAACTCACTAAAAGAAATTTCAGAAGATTTGATATGATTCTAGCCCGCACTCGCTCCTCCTCAGAGAGGTTTGATTTCCTAATCTGAGGTTTAAACCAACGAATGCGCAAATCCTTTAGCGCCCCAATGAGCGCGCTGTAGATTCCTCGTCGCTGAGTACATACGTAGTGGCTGGTTCCGGGAACCTTGCTCTCTTGGCAGGATGGGTGTTCGCAATCGACGGTTTCGTATGACAGATTATAATGGTCGATTAGGCTTGGGTAGAGGGATTCGAAGTCGAGGACATGCATGTTGAAGAACGCGCCAGGAACAGGTGTGACAGTTAGTGCTCCCTCCACTCGGTGCGGCTTATGCCCTTTCAGCAAGTCAGTATGATTGGGTATCAAGACACTGAGTTGGCGGTAGCTGGTGTGTAGCCTCGACTTAATCCACTCGGAAACGTTGTGGCTAGTCAGTGCATGCTTTAGAGGCATGTTTGCTAGGCGTGCCAGCATCATTCCACGAAACAGCTTTCCCTCATCAAACTCGTCTTGGATCCCAAGTTCACGACAAGGAATCGAGGGAACAGGTTGGATTACCTGTTCAAAGAGCTGGCGTAGAAAACGATATTTCAGGGGGTCTTGCTGTTCTACCTCACCAAATTCCTCTTTGAATGCATGCGCTTCGCTCGGTGACACCTTGAGCGCTGATTGAAATCCACTTTCAGAGGGTTTGTGGGGACCACCAAATCGTAACTGCTTATCATAGATATAGCTTAAAGCGGGGTTCAAGTCCTGCTCCCAAGCTCTGTCCACCTTGACCTGTTTGCTTAACGGTACTTTAGCTACCTCAAGCTTTTGTCCTGAGAGAAGTTCTTGTCTAACAACAGTCTCGCCTAAGTCAGTTGGGAGTGCATAGTAATAGGGGGTGAAGGGTTCTCTGATTATCGTGATTTCTTCTTCAGGTGACTGGATGAACGTCGTCTCGACAGTGCCTTCGCCATAGGTTGCGTCCACCAGCCAATACTTCTCCTTGGACATAAGCGAACCTCTCAACCAGAAGACAGGAAGACAAGATGCTTGGTACATCTACGGTGCTTTAACCTTCCGCTAGAGCTGTCCTTTTAGGTTTTTATTGATTTGTACTTAGATAGCGAGGGGCAGGATTGAGGCTAGAATCCAACTAAAGATCAACGCGTTAAAGACAGCGCCAATGTAAACACGGTTACTGAGTCTATAAGACCAGGTGGTTATGCAAGCAGCCACTGCTAACATCGGTATAAACATCCACAGGAAGAGTAACAGGAAGCCAATTTGGCCAGCGAAGAACGGTGTGCCTGTTGCTAGAGTTAAACTGAACTGGATTAGGAGTACGAGCACATAGGGTATCACTTTGATGAAAGCAGCCTTCACCGTCCAGACCACTTGTGTTCTCAGCCAGGTCTTTTTAGGTGGTGTGCGGAGCAAGCCAATCAGCCAGGTGCCTTCAACAACAAAGAAGGGGATACCGAAGATGAGATAGAGCGGCATTATCAAGGCTCGGATTGGAGTGAGATCGTTGAACAGAGGAAGGAAGGCACGGAAATCAAGAGCAAGCAGCACATCAACAGGAAGCATCACAAGATATAGGCAGAGGACAAGAACAAGGGCGAGGAGGGCACTCAGTCCAAATACCTTCAGGAAACCCTTTGCATCAGAGCCGAAGACACCCCAATCGGACCATGAAAGGCTCTTATTGCCAGACCTTTGCTTGATGAGAATGAGTACACCTGCGGCGATGAGGCCACTACCTAGTAACCAGACTCCAATTGGCGCACCTATACTTTGTGGGAAATTAATGAATAATCCGATGAGAAGGAAGGGAAGAAAGGTGCCCACTCCAATAATCCCATAAAGTGCGCCGAAGCCCCAGTAGGATTTGCTGCTCGCAGCATACTTCGAGGAGGGGGCCTCTTTCAGCTTCTTGAAGGGTGGAAGATTGATAATGATTGCCATTAATGGAGCAAGGGAGAGCTGGAGTCCTAGACACGCAATGAATCCCCCAAGGATGTGGTATTGATAGATGAGGTTCTGCTTCGGGATCCAATAGGAATCATATCCACCCCCTTTCAGGCTGTTTCTAAACCAGTCTACGGTTTCACTGATGATAACTGGGTCGATAGTCTCGAAGAGGTGGTTGCTGGGTGAGGTGATAATCATACGAGCGCTGCCGTCGGCAAAGGTCCCATATTGTTGACCGAATACTATGGGTGGAGAAGTCCCGAAGAAGCCTGCTAAAGAAGTGAGAAGGTTAGGCACATCAAACAATTCATCATAATATCCTACTGTGACCAGCACATTCCTTGGATAAGTTGTGTTAGCCCAAGAGGATGTTAAGTCAGATGTAATGCCTCCTACAAGGACTAGTCCATCAACTGTGACAGCCGACTCATTAACTGCGTCAATGGCAATCCCTGCACCCATACTATGACCCACCATCCCCAATGTGCTAACAAACGATTGGCTGCTCAGATATTCAAGCGCAGCGATACCACCACGATCCGCATTCATTCCTGGGCTTGAATCAGAGTTACCATGTGCGCTAGCATCAATTGTAAGAACGACAAATCCACGACGCGCAAGCTCAATTCCAAATCCCATCAACCACTCCTTTGATTGAATCACGCCATGAATGACAACAACACCGGGCATAGGATTAGACGGAGATGCCGCGGAATGTACTTGCAGAGTGCTGTGAATGTAAGTGCCCTCAGCGGTGACAAGAGCAACTTCTGTGGTGTGAACAGAACCAAAGTTGTTCTGAACTCCCCAGGCAGAAGCGATGCCGCCAGCAATCATCACGAAACTGATAATCAAGACAATGTAACGCTTACGTAAACGAGACACACCAATCAGGGCTCCACAACGGAACTAGAATTCTATTATCAAGCTACTCCTATTATCATTTGTGGATTAATCTTGTTTCACAAATGAAGAATTCTTTTAATGCCTTTTCAGAATCCTCGTAGTGGTGGATTCGTATTGAGGAAGATTCTATTTGTTTGCGTTGCCAACGCAGGTCGTAGCCAAATGGCTGCAGCCTTTGCGAATCTCTACGGAGAAGGTCGTGTTGTGGCATCTAGCGGGGGGACAAATCCCGCTGAGGAAGTGCATCCGGTTGTCGTAGAAGCTATGCGAGAGCGGGGCATTGACATCTCACAAAACAAGCCTCGAAGGATTTCAACAGCTAATTTAGAAGAAGCTGACCAAGTCATCGTAATGGGTTGCGGCGCAGAAGGCTTCTGTCCAGCAACATTACTAAAGAAGGTAGAAGATTGGGCCCTTGATGATCCTAAAGGACAACCATTGGAGAGGGTGAGGGAAATCCGGGATGAAATTGAAGAACGAGTAAAAGAGCTAATTGCTACACAACTACTCGATTCCTTCGACCGTACTAGCGGCTAACCGGTTAGCCGCT
>JABXGV010000199.1 GCA_016550485.1 archaeon | reverse complement strand
TCCAGCTCGCCCCACTTCCAGCCGAATCGCTTCATATAGGGTTTAAATCCGAACCCGTCGAAGAAGTAGTGCGCATCGAGTAGTGCCATGTACCACATGCTCGGTATTGACTTGGGATTAGGACGCAGGGGCGCCTCAATTTCGATTCGTTCAAGGAGTGCTTTGCCCTTGCTGTCCCCTTTGCTGTCTAAGTGTTTTGCCAGTTCATCCAGCGACGGGAAGGCTACGGGAGGGCTGACGAAGAGAACCGGTTTATGCTGCAAGCTGGCCATGACAATCTCATGTACCGTACCCACGCTGTAAATATTGGTGGGACAGTAGCTGATTAAAAAGTCGCTTGTATCGACCATGCGCAAATCTATATGCATGGTAGGCCAGAACTCTGCACTCAACTCAGCACGGGTACGATCCCCCGCCGGTGAATCCTCGAATGTCCAGTCATTACGCTTCTTAGTGGAAAACTCGTCTTCCTTGCCATAATGGTGCATACCGACCACGTCCGGCTTGTTCCATGGATCATAGACCCTGGTGCCGAACTTCTCCAGAAACTGCCCGACCCGGTTGCGCCATCCCCTATCCTTTTCTTCAGCGCGCGAGGCGACGAAGTCCATCGGGCCGGACAGATATACCGTTGCATCCGAGAGAATGTTTTGCTTCTGGCCAAGTTTTTCGGAGCGGTGGGCTAACTCTGCCTGTTTGATATCGGCCGGCGCAGTAGTTTTTGAACTCGACATGTTCCCGTCCTCCTTTGTCATAAATTGAATTCAGTGCTCCCGCGTGGCGCCCCAAAGTTTCGCCACCTTGTCCAATACCAGTTTGAAGTTTTTCTTAATCTCAGCATGGTAATCGCAGAACGCGGTACGGAATTTTTCCCATGACTCTTTGTAGTCTGCTAAGGCCTGAGGTGAATCACTAGCCGGTGTTTCGCCAAGCTTTGCCCCAGCGTCGAGATATTTGTTTTGTAGTGATTCCAGCGATTCACGCTTTTCCAGCAGCGAGCCACGCAGCGCTTCATCACCTTGCCCCTTGCTTTGTAGGTACTCCAGCCAGCCATTAAGCTTGGCGTGGGATTCGTTAGCACGGTTGGTCACGGCTAGGTAAGGCATTATAGCTGCCCGCCTCTGGGCCTGTAGGTTGCCCCTTAAGGTCGAGCCGTCAGCTCTGCGTAATACTCGCTCCGTTTCTGCTGTCCAGATTGCTGTTGCCGGATTCTGCCCTTCTTTGGCGGCGTCTAGTGTGGTCTCGCTCATGATCCTGAATATCTGCTCCGCTTCAATAGAACCTGCTTGACCCAGTAGGATTCCCGCCTTTCGTGCTAACCGCTCGCACTCCATGAATTTTCCGTGTCCTATCAACGGTATAGCCCCGATGGCTTCGCGGATGTGGGGTTTCATATCCTTGTCCACGGAACCGAGAAGCACCCACCGTGATTTATGGCGAGTATCAGTTAAAAGAGAGGGCGAACCCAATACTTGCGCTTCCTCAATCATGAACTTGATCTTTTCGAAGGGGTCGAGAATGGGTCGCGGTGTTCGGCTGCGATCCCGGTTATCCACAAAGGCGCTATAGGGCTCGATAATGCCGATGGGCATTAGGAACATGCGTTCGGGAATGTGCGGATTTTTCTGCAACTCCCGCCACACTCGTCGGGCGGTGAGCGCGTCCAAACAGAGCCACATTCCCATCTTAAGGATGTCCACAGACAATGTGGTGTACACCGACTGAATCCGTTGTGCCGAAGTGGAAGCCGTATATACCGGATCCACGGGACGACCATCGCAAACGATCACTCCTCGTTCGTCCGAATAGTTAGCCATGTAAGTGAGCTCCGACGCCGTGAAGTATTCAAGCAGGTTCGGCATCCATTCGTCTTCGTCCTGGTCACAAATGGCTACGTACTTTAGGCCGACTTCCTTGGCAGCATCAATAGCTCTGCAGGTTTTTTCTGCACGCGGCGTCATTTTGAATGTTGTCGCTGTGGCCGCGGCATCGCCTTTCTCAGCACCCAGAAACAGGAACAACGCGATGGCTGCTTTGTCTGACTCATTAAAGTCTTTCAGAACAGATTGGACAAAGGGAATAACCCTGTTGTCCTCGAGTCTGCTTATGTCTATGGCCGCCCCCACGTCCGGCAGAAACTCCCGGTCCTGTGACGTAGTATTTTCCACAGAGATTTTGTATCGCGTCAGTTGTTCACGAATCTGCTCTTGGGCGTTTTTGACTCTATCCTCTCCCGGCTCAGGCTGCGGACGGAACAGGTACCCACGTGCCGGTGCGATATCCTGGACCTCAGGGTGAGCGAAGCTGCTGTAGGGGATGGATTGAATGTCCTCGGAGATATTACTACTAGTGGGGATGGAAGCAGCAAATAGCCGTGTGGACATGGCCAGCATAGGCGGGATGGGAGCTACTGCCTGCCCCGGCACAATCAGTTCGCCATCCAAACCGTAGCTGAGATCAATCTCACCAAGCGCCTGCACCTCCGGTGAAAGTACAACACCCATGGTATAGTAATAACCAGCATCGCCATCACTGGCAGAAACAAAGTGCATCATACCTACCGGCCTTTCATGCAGCTTGTTCAGACGGCTGGGACCTCTGGGTGGCAGTGGAAAACGACCGTGTTTAGCCATCGCTTCCCAGCCCAGGCGCAAGGCAATCTTGGCTTCATCCGAGAATTTGAAGCGAATCTCATTGAATGGCTCAACCTTGAGCAATGCCTTCTGGGCTCGGTCAACGATTCGAACTGCAACTAGAGCCATGTTTTCAAGATGGTGGCTGACAACAATGTCGCCAAATTGGTCCGCCTCGTCCGCTGGCTTGCAGGATTCTAGCAATTTCCCTTCCAATTCCGGCGGACAAACGACGCCATATTTAGACTTTGCTTCCTCCAGAACTGCTCGCACTTCATCACTGGAAAGAGCGCCACCTCCAAGTCCACCAAAGAGCGTTTCCAGTTCAGAGCTTTCAACTGCGACATTAATCTTCACGATAGGCATACCTATGCGGCCTTGGTCACCGGGTGGTTCTGGCCGAAACACCAAACCTTCTTCCGGTGAATCGCCGCCGCGCATCGCCAGCGATATCAGTGTTGGGTGGTTTCTTGCCTGTCTTTTACTTGTATGTTCCACCATCATATCACTCTCCTTTTTTAGTCTCATAAATCCTAAATAGAAATCAAAAGAGCAACATCCACCATATTGCTACAAGCGGATTTCAACATAAGGGGGATGATGGTCGGTACCCCTCATCCCGGCAAGTCGCCTCGGCAAGCCCTTCACCACAGGCTGCTTGTGCAGAATTCCGACGGCCTCCGCTACAACGTGATCTTTCAGTTCAGGCGAAACTAGGATGTGGTCTATCCATGATCTTAACTCCGAGGGCTGACCGTACTTGCTCCTTTCCAGCGGGTTAACAATCCGGTCATAAAAGTCTATCGTCCAACGATCCTTGGTGGGGAATACTGCATGCGTGTTGTGAAATATGCGCTTCGGGTCCCAGATGCTACCCATAATCGGCTCAAGAAAGCAGCCACCCAGCAAAGCAGCATATACATCAAATTCCGGGGCGTCGTTCATATCCCCCATTATAACTACTCTACCACTCCCGTCTTCACCTATCAGTTTATCTAGTCTCCTCCTGACCGCATCGGCTTGGGCACGAAGTTTCATCCTGTTGGCTCTGG
>JABXGV010000198.1 GCA_016550485.1 archaeon | reverse complement strand
TAGGCGAGACACTGTGTCAACTGAATCTTGGGGATTAGAGCTGCTTCGGTTGAAAGTGGCGATGCTGGTACGGGGCGTTGTACTTCCTCCCTCTGAATCACGGGGTAGAGAAGGCGGTGCAGGCCCTACGCTTGGTCGCTACTTCCAATTGGATGAAGATTCAGTGGTGAACGCACCGGTACGTAGTGGCGAAATCGCCGCGCGATTTGATTCACTTAAACTTGAAAAGCTAGGTAGTGACCGGTATCTTGTTCATGGATTCCCTAGTGGTCAGCCTGAGGTACGGATGCTCCCGTTTCCTGCGTTCCTGAGACAGCCCCTCCCCGATGGTACGCCAATGTCTTATGTGGCGCTGGTTCATGGCAGTGATACCTTAGCCAGTACCATTGTCCAGCACTGCGACTATTTCACGCAGGGCAAGGAATGCCGGTTCTGCACTATTCCCCGCTCGCTGCAGCTCGACCGCACAATCCTTCGGAAGACACCTGAGCAACTCCTAGCGGTCCTTCGTGCCGCCGAGCAGGAGGGATTAGCTTCCAATCTGTTAATGACCATTGGTAGCCAGCCAAGACCTGACCGTGGCGTTACTGAATATGTCGAGTTCGTATCCTTCCTTCGCCAACATACCCAGATTCCGATTTGTGTCCAGATTGAACCCCCCGAGAATCCCCACGAGCTCGATGCCCTGCGTGACGCAGGTGTTGACTCGGTGGGAATCCACCTCGAAATCTTCGATGACGACCTTCGCCAGAAGTACTGTCCAGGGAAATTCGCCCACGCCAGCTACGCTGACTATCTGGCCTGCTGGCGACACGCGGTCAAACTCTTTGGTGAGGGACAGGTTTCAACCTTCATTCTGCTAGGGTTTGGCGAGAACACGAAACGGCTTCGCAAGGAACTGAAGCGATGTATAGACATCGGTGTAATTCCCGTCCTGGTTCCCGTTCGACCTAACCCTGGCTCTCACTTGGAGGGATTTACGCCCAGCTATGTGGGTAAGACTGACCAGATCGTCGACCTCTACTTAGCGTGTGCCCGGCTGCTTCAGAAGCGTGGGCTCAACCCCCTGACGCACCCAGCGGGTTGTGTTCGGTGTGGCGGCTGCACCGCCCTACGAGAAGCCTACCAGGCGGTCACAAGGTCTGGCGAACCCGAGATCGTGGAATTCGGTGAGGCGGATGCCCCGGAACTCGCCCGCCTCATCAAACTCGTCTGGTCCCAGGCTACAGAATACCCCCCTGCGTGGCGACGGAAGCGTTGTCTAAAAGCCGAGGAGATAATCGATGAGATGCATCGGGGCTACCAGTATTTCGGAGCCCGTCAAGCGGGGCAAATCACCGGGTTCTATAAGACGCTTTTGACCCCAGAGGGTCTTCTGGGTGAGCACCAGACGGTTCATCCGAGTTTCCGTCATCGAGGACTGGTTCGAGCTATGTATCGCCAATTCCTAACCTATGCCTGGCAGCTGAAAACCTCCTCTAACTACTGCAACATCCTCGTAAGCCAGAAAGGGATGTGCCAGCTCGTTGAACGTCTGGGATTCAAGCCTGATGGCCCACCCTATGAACAATCACCAGGTATGCTTGTTCAACTCTACCGTCGCCGTACTACGAAGAACCTTCCCGAGCCTTTACGCTAGGAATTAACACCTTCTTGCTGAGCGCGAAATTTTAATCCAGCCTCAAGTAAACTCGCCAGCAAATAGATCATAATCAAGGGTAACGCGAAGAGATAAAAGAGGGCGTGGACTACACCAAAATCCTGCAAAACGAGTGAGAGATAGAAGAGGTTTCCCAGACCGTACCATCCAAAGACAGTTTCAGCTAGTATAACGCCTCCAATAAGGCCTCCGAGAAAGAGGGTAATCTGAGTGGAAAGAGAAGGGCGGGGGTCGGGCATAGCATATTTCGCAAGTATGGTTTCTTCATCCATACCCTCGAACCTTGCGAGTTCAATGACCTCCTTGTTCATCTCAAACAGTGTATTGCTACGTAGGATCAATATGAAATTACCAAGACAAAATAAGGCGAGAGTAATCGAAGGGAGAACCGCAAGCTTACCACGATAAATTACATACAATATTGGGTCCACAGGTGGGGACACCGTCGAAGGGAGAAAGCCTGGGATTGGGAGGTAGAAGGCGAAGAGCATGAATAGCGCTGCACCTAGAAAGGGAATAGGTATCGACTTGAAAGTGAAGGCGCTGACGACCATACCTGTGTCGAAGTTCCCTCCACGCCTTGCAGCAAAGATGGCAGAGCTGCCTACACTTGACACTATGAGGAGTACAAGGGCAAGCCCTACGAGTAGAAGAGTATCATACAAACGACCATATATCTTCCCGATGATTGGACGAAATCCCTCGGTTGCTGAGTTGCCGAAGTTGAAGGTGAGCAAGTTCCGGACATAAATTATAAACTCGATATGTAACGGCTGGCCAACCCCCCATAACTCGAAGTTGGCAACTAGTTCGTTTGGAGGACCACCATCAATCCATCCAGGTATATGCCCATAAGAGCAATACAGGGGCCTGCCTGGGATAATCCGGAAGATGAGGAAATTAAGAACGATTACTCCGAATAATATGAGCAGGCTGAATAAACCTCTTCGCAGAATAAACCATCTTAGCCCCATACTAGAGCACCGTCCAATGACTTGAAAGGCGTCAAGACGTTATTTAAGCCTTCAGATACCAGCACCTTGAACAAAGGGGTTAGGGAAGTCAGGGAGTACAATATTGGATTTGTGCAAGTTGACTTTTTCTGGGCACTTCGCCCCCCTAGAAAACCCATTCCATCACCTAGTTATATCGGACCCGGGGGTCGAGGAAGCCGTAGAGTAAGTCTGCGATGAAGTTGGCAATCACAGTGGTCAGGGCGAGAATGTAGAAGATGGCTTGGAGAACCGGATAGTTTTGGGCCATCACACTGTCGAAGATGTACCTCCCGACGCCATACCAGTTGTACACCGTCTCGGTCAGCGTCGCTCCGCCGATGAGCCCACCGAAGGTAAAGGCAATCATAGTAACTAGCGGAAGTATGGCGTTACGCATGGCGTGTTTGTACAAGACCGTGCGCTCATCCACTCCCTTAGCCCGGGCGGTGACGATGTAATCTTCCGTTAGGACATCAATCAGGTTGTTCCGCATCACGAGCATGTAGCCGCCAAAGGACACGATAGCTAGCGTAAAGGACGGGAGAACGAGATGATGGGCGACATCCATAGCATAGAGTAGCGGATCATTGTACACAGGCGTACTTACCGTCCCACTATACGGGAACAGCCCCATCAGCTGCCCATCCGGTCCAGGAACCCTAAGATAGAAGCCGAAGATGAGGATGAGAATCATCCCCAGCCAAAAGGTCGGAATCGAGTAGAAGCCAAGCGCACCACTAACCATTCCCACATCGAACTTGGTACCCCGCTTTGAAGCCGCCGTGATGCCCGTGGCAACACCGATAATTATAGTAATTACGGCAGCTGTACCCATCAAGAGCAGCGTATTCGGCAGCCTGACCGCAAGCGATTCTGTCACGGGTCGGAAGCCCTCGGCGAAGGAGTTACCGAACTGGAAGGTGAACATGTTACGGAGGTAGAGGGCATACTGAATGTGCAGGGGGAGGTCTAACCCCCAGAGGCGGCGAAGCGCCTCGATCATCCCCGGATTATCCATGTAGGTCGGGATGAGGATGGTCGTTGGATCACCGGGCATCATCCGGAAGATGAAGAAGTTGAAGGTAATGGCCCCGAAGATCAGGATTGTGCTGTTAAGGATTCTTCGGACGATGAATTCACGCAAACCCATGATTGAACACACTCCTGCGTGTATCCTGGGTTTGGGCGGAATATTATCCTACAGGTTAGAACAACGTGTTCTAGGGTTTAGAACAGAATTGGATTTTTACGTAAACATATATCGGAGGCAATTAAAAATAGCTTTACACAATAATATGCAGCTTGTCTTAGCGTCTTCGTTTCCTGCGAACTTTCTTCACTTTCTTCTTTCTAGTTGTTTTTCTTCTAAGAATCAAATAGGTA
>JABXGV010000197.1 GCA_016550485.1 archaeon | reverse complement strand
CCACCTACGCGAACATAGAATCAAGCCAGAACAGTTAACCCAAGCGTTTTTCGATTTTGTATTGTTGGGAGAAGGAGAAATCGACAAAGTGGCAAAGCAAACAGAAATACCTCAATCGTTGCTAGAAACCATGCGAAATGAAGTTGAGTACTGGTACCCAAACGACCAACGCCAAACCGCATACGACCACATACCGAATCACCTTTCCTTCTTCATTTTTCATCATACAGCTATCTTTCCTGAACGCTACTGGCCAAAGATAATAACGTTGAACGAATTTGTCATCCTTGAAGGCAGAAAGATGAGCAAAAGCAAGGGTAATGTTATACCCATGGCAGAGATTCCCAAGCGTTACGGCGCTGATCTTTTCCGACTATATATGAGCCAAATCGGTGACCTAGCGACACTCATTGATTGGCGCGATAAGGAAGTAGTAACTATTCGTCGGAAACTTAACCGGCTAGTTCGTACTCTTCTCTCCACTACTAAAACCGAGTTCACTTCACTTAAGCCTTCCAGTTTGAATCTGATGAGCCGATGGCTGTTATCCAAGGTCAATACCATAATCAGTACAGCTACAGAAGCCTTAGAACAATTCCGATTTCGAGCCTACATACTAGATGCGTTTTTCAAACTCCAAAATCACGTTGATTTTTACCAACGCCGAATGAAGGGCAACGAGCCTGAGCGCAATAAGGTGCTGCGTTATGTGGCAGAAAGATGGGTAAAACTACTCTCGCCTATTATTCCACATATTTGTGAGGAAATCTGGGAAAGAATGGGTTACATCTCTTTCATTTCACTTGAGTCCTGGCCGAGTGTCGACGAAGAGTTCCAAAACGAAACAGTAGAGCAAGCCATAGAGGTAGTTTTACAGACAATAACCGACATCAAGGAAGTCAAAAGCTTACTCAGAAGCAAACAACCAAAAGCAGTACACATCTATGTTAGCCCAAGCTGGAAGTTTGACGCCCTATCCAAACTTCAGGCCTCACAAAAAGCCTTAACCATCAAGGATTTGATGCCAGTCTTGATGGCTGATCCAACCCACCGTGAAAGAGGAAAGGATGCTAGTGAACTCGTTCAGGCAGTCACTAAGGCTGGAGGGTTCTGGACCTTCGCGGACAAATCCACTGAGCTAGAGGCACTTTCCGAATGCCTAGATCTCATCCAAGCTGAAACGGGACTAACTGTAAAGATTCAGGATGCAGACAACCCCTCAGAAGATCCTGAGAACCGAGCGTCGAGGGCACTGCCTGGACGCCCCGCCCTTTATCTTATCTAGACCAGCAAGAACTAGTTTGACGCGTATCAAGCGACGCGGCGCCCATAGGTAACTCTCTCTGGTTGGCTATCTATTGCGAATTCGTGTTGGCACTTTGGACATTTGGCATATCCGCAGCTACCTAACGATGCAGAAGGACAACCTCCACAAGCCATAGCCCGACCGTAGGTAGTGTCGAATCGGAATTGGCATTTTGGGCAGGTTATGATTGTCATTTCTTTTTCACCGCTAGGTTTTCACCTTAAGTTATATTGTTTAAAGGTTTTCTGATGAAAGGGCGCACATCGCAAAGAAAAGGTGATATTCGAGGTGTTTTTATCCCTAGAACGGCGTTTTAAATGCTCTAGAGGCGTTTTGGCGCTAGGAAAGAAATAAGAATTAAGTCGGCTTTTTGGGGAGCGGAGGTTCGTAAAATTTCAGGTCAGAATCAGCGACGAGGACTTGTCATTATTAATGGACAGGCTTATTCAGCAAGAGAGGTCATTAGTGCTCTAGAGCAGCAGGCCATGACACAGGTGCGTGATGTCGGTGGTGTGCTTTTCATCGGGAATCATCGTATTCAACCTCTTGTAAAAATATCAGCTGCTCAAGCTATGGGAATTACATGTTTTGGGAGCCTTGCCTTTTGTTGCGATCTCTCCCGGGAGTGTCGTCTTAGAGATGATGCACTTCAACTATTGGGAATGAGTAAGGAGGAATATAGTTCCATACAGCAAGAGTGTCATCAACGCTTTCTGCATTCAGCGGAGCGGAGGTGGCCCCACGAAATAATGATTCGGCCAGCACCTCAGCCCACCTACCAGTCACCTGCAGTTGCATCAGGAGAGAGAAGAATCGAGCCTGGACCAGTATTGCCAGCGCAAATTACTCGTCAAGAAAGGGGTAGCCCCCACGCTACATCCCATCATCGTTCGAAAACGGTCGACACCATAGTAGATTTAGGCGGGCTCTTTGAGAGCAGCCATACTGGCTATAAACCACTTTCAGAAAGGCCAAGTACCACCCGAGACGAAACTTTACCACAATCGCCTTTTACCACAAAGCGGAGATACACTCGGGAGGAAAGAGGATATGTGCATCCATCGTCTTCAGCGCCAACTAGTATGACTCCTAGTTCCTCTCACCGTTTTTGTGTATACTGCGGGCAGGATTTACGAGACGATTCTGATTTCTGTAGCCGCTGCAGACGAAGCCAGAAGTAAAGGGCGGCGACGACAGCCCGTCTGCTGTTAAAACAATCGGAATATTACGTTTTCTGTGTTAGCTTACGTAGGGCTGTAATTTGTTTGCTCAGCTTCTGAGATGCCTCTTTCCATTTAGCAATCCGTGCTTGATCCGCCGCGGATTTTGGTGCATCTGATGCTTCAAATTCAGCGATACGTCGCTCTAAATCCTTGACACGCCTAGAAAATCCTACAATTCGTTGGTAAAGGGACCATTGTTCAGGTGAAGGAGATACAATTTCTCGAAGGATATTCGTTACTTCCTGAAGCCCCTCAACACGGCTTGAAAGCTGAGCGATGGTCTGACGCATTGATTCTAGGCTTTCACTAACCAAAGCGGACTGGTCAGAGGAAGGTCCCTGTCGCCGAATCAACATCACGCGAACTTTGGAGAGAAGATCAAAGAAGGTTTGTCCGATAGTTTCATCATCACGGAACCAAGCTGTTAGAGGGTTCCACTTGGAAATTTGGTCATGGAGTTTCTCAAACTCGTCAGCCAGCTGCTGTGCTTCAGGTGAGTCATTTGAGTGAATAGCTGCTTTAACTTGGGGAAGAAGGGAGATAATCTCAGCCTTTGCTGCCATTTCCTGTTTTGTTGTTACATCCGCACTAATCAGCCAACGATAGAGTTCTTCGAGTCGTGAAATTGCTTCCGTCATCATATTTCACCCCATTAGCTAGGGGATTTAGCGCAGTCCTAGTCTTTCTTCACGGAGTGCTCGGAATCCGGGAGGGTAACCTATCGTAGTATAGAATTGCTTTATACCAACTGCCTCAGCGAGGGCTTTCGCATGACTATATTCTTCTTCATTTTCAAGAACCCCATGAATCATCGAAAATTCAACGCCATCACTACGAAGATCTGACATAAAACTAAGGTTACTGACGAATTTACTAAATTCTGTGCTATCAGGACTGGGTAGAATTGCCGTATAGGGATTTATTTCTAAGCCTAGATGATTTGCACTTCTAGCAATAGTTTGAATGTCTATGCCAAACCCTTCTTTAAAATCGTTCAAGAACCCTAACTCGGGATCTACTGGGAAAGTAGGAATGACATCTAAGTTACTATTTACTTCCTTCGCTGCCTCGATAAGGCGTTGGACAATTTTTGTAATTTTCATCATACGCCAGGAGACCCATTTCTGATATTGTTCTGGGTCTTGTGCATCTGGTCCTTGGAATTGATACCGAATCCCAAGATATTTAGCAAATTCGGTGCGACAATCTTCACATAAGCAGCAATCTTTTCGAGCATAACCTAGATTCCCAAGGAAGAGTCTTGGGATCTTGAACTTTGCTACTTCTCTGACAACTGTAATCATGTGTCTGTGGAATTCGGGCTTGTTCGGACACACAAAAAATTCGAGGCCTTTACCATTACCTCTTTGTGTTTCAAACCGTGCATCTGCTGCATAAAAAGCATCGGCGAAAACATTGACATACCCACTTACCTCAAAACCGATTGATTCGGCTGCGTCTAAGAGGTCAGTGAAGAAAGAGGGATATTCCTCATCAGCCGGGGCCATTTTGCTCAGGTAATAGGTTCGCCCAGATACATCCTTGACAATAGAAGTGATGCTCTTTAGGTATCCGCCACCGTAGACTGAAAGAAATTCATCAAGACTGGCATTTAGCCCGCGTGGTCTAATAATTGGGTTCACACCGCGTACTAACAAATCCCGGAGCTCCAATGAAATAACAACTCCTCGTCAGAATATACTAGGATGGATTACGCAAGATTACCGATAAAGTTACCTATCCAAGAATCAATTACGAGTAGTATTGACAGAAACCACAAGGTTAACCGAAGAAGGTGTCGAGCCTCCGTATACCGATGGTTTCAATCCATTCGATTCCAAGAGCATCTAGAACTTGCTCGAATGTACTCTGTACCAAGTCCTTGTATTTTGAAACATCAATATCTTGAATGGAAGCTTGTTCCACTGGCTTTACGCCGTCAGTTGTCTTGACGAAAGCGATGATATCACCAGCAGAAACATCACGCCCTGCTTCAATGAGCTGCCGCGCAGCCTTCACATGCTGAGGGGTGGTCTTGACATAGCTCTCGGGGGATTTCGTAAGCTGCATACGAATTGCCAAATCCTCAATTGAATACTCCCTACGCTCCAGCTTAGTGAGATGTTCACGAGCAAGCCGAAGAATGCGTTCCTTCGCGGCGACGAAATCACTGGGCGACCTTACTTGACGGAGAATCTCAACCATCTGCATAAATGCCTTTTGAAGAAAAAGTGGTGTATTCCGCTTCTTTCCCGTCAATCCCTTGATGTCAACATACCCAGACTTGGTTACTCCGAGATAGTTCTTCTTCCTACTCGAGAGGGCTACATACCGATACTCCTTCTCAACATCCAACTCTACTCGTAGCTCCCGCTCACTATAATCTATCAGTTTACGAAGCTGCTCCTTCGTGGGCTTAGCTAAAAACAAACTATCCGTATCGCCATAGAGCACTGTCGCGCCCAACTGCTCAGCCTGCTTAATTGTCTGCGTAATTGCGTACCGACCCAGAGCAGTTATTGACTCCGCAGCAGGAGCACAATAGAGAGGAAAATGGGCGGCCCCAACGACGCCGTAACTGGCGTTTAGAAAAACTTTGAGGGCTTGTTCTACGACGCTGTACCAGCTGCGTTGTGTCTCGGAGAGGGTTTTGTCTTTGGATCGGGGCTTGAAGTGTTCGACACGGACATCACGTATGACTCCGATGATGAGGCTTGTGAGTCCCTTTCGTTTTGTACATATCCAGTGGGGGGTTTCTGGTACGGTGTTGTCTTTACACTCCGGATGGCTACATCGTACTGTTTCATAGCTGATGTTGTATGCTTTCATGATGCTCGGGTACAACGAGGCAAAATCTACCACTGTGACATCGAAGTGTACACCTGCTTGTGGTTCGACGACGACGGCGCCGAGATACTTTCTGCCCTTGATGACGGCTGCGGTTTTAGCTTCGCCTTTCATGGCTTCGATTTCTTCTTTCCGTGGGATGAGGTAGTTGTTTTGGCGGTGAGCGTAGTATAGCAGGCTGCGGATCCAGTTGGAAACCGCTGTGCGTGTGAGATCATGCATCCCTTGGTGCGATAAACGCATGAGGAGGAGGATAAGACCGACGACGAGGTTGTTGTCGAACTGGGTAAGTTTCATGGTGAGGTTTGCGTCTTGCCAGCAGTAATCAACGAGCACCGCTGCTGGGAGGCGGCTAATGAAGTCAGGGAGCGGGCGCTTCCCTTCACCTAGGAGTGCTTGACTGATATCTTCGAGTCGGAATTCACGGTATCTATTTCGGAACGCGTAGATTTGGATGGACCGATTATTGAAGAAGCGGTACAAATCAATGTGTACGCCATGCTTTAGTCGTGCTTCGAAGTTGCTACCTATGCCTGGTCTAAGTCTAATTGGAATATTATCTGAAGGAATTCCTAGTTTCTTGGCGCGGTTAACAAGATAGCGAAGGTCAAAATTGTCACCGTTGAAGGTGACCAGTATCGGAGTGCGCCAGAGAACCTTAAATACAGTTTCAACGAGTTGTTTTTCTTCTTCAAAAAACTTACATTCAACACCCTTAGGTAGTTGAGGTGTCTCAGCCTTTTCATCAATTTCACGGCGGAGAACACAAACTAGCCCTGCACCAGCGTCATCATGAAGCGCTACAGCGATGACTGGATACTCTGCAGTAGCGGGATCAGGGATTCGATCTGCAAAGGGAGATTCTACTTCAATATCTAATGCTAGCCTAGGCAGGTATGCTGCAGGTGTCAGAAAGAGGGGAAGATACTCTTTGATCAAAGTGGATGCTTCAGAATCGGCTTTGAAAAGTGCCTGAAGCTTTGCGGCATCCTTGCTTGAGTACTTTTGAAGAACAGGGGTAAGATTTCCATTCTGAACTCTGTAGTAAAGACCTGGTGTCAGAGCCCTATCCATAGTGTAGCACTTTGTATACCGTATATCAGCCTCCCAGCTGTGCTTCCTTCCCAGTTTCTCTCGGATAGAATCACGACGCCCGCCAATTGCAAGCGGGTCACTAGCTACAACAGAGACAAGCTGTTGTTCCTTGTCATGGAGTAAGATGAACTTGGTGGTTTCTTCTAGTTTTAGGAATCCCTTGTGTTCAACAACATCCTTGAGTTCGTATAACTCGCGAGGGCTGTAATCGGTGAGGCAGTAGGGATGATGCTCCGTGTTATCCAACCATTCATGAATCTTCATCGTACTCGGATTGTACAACTTGAGTTTCGCCAGAGCTTTCTCCCCGTCATATTCAACATCGAGAAGGACCCCAGGGAGTGCAGATCTGGGTGTTCGAGGATACCATTCAGGACGGATGGGCTCGTTTTCTGAGCCGTTAATAATAGTCTGGAGTAAAGAGCGTCTGCTAGTAGTGGTGGCGTCTTCTCTACTAGCAGGTTTTGCCTTTTCGGGTTTGGTACTCTGCATCCATGAAGTGAGGTCTTCTCGCAAGGACTATCGCTTCCACATTCGACATAGAACGCCTATGTTTTTAGCCTTTAGGCAGTTGTCCAAAACTTATCCGAACTAGACATTTGGTCCTGTTTGGTGTTTGGTTCCTGCATCACAGACGGGCACCGCCCCTTGGGGGGCTGTAATCTCCCGCCTCAGCCAAGCGTTTAGGGTCTCTGCCCAACTGATGGCGACCAACAACCATTACAAATTCCGAGCAGAGTTTCGATCCCGACCTAACACCAAATCGCATCTCCCGCATTGGTAGATACGCATACCAAGAGGCATTGCCTCTTTGATGTGGCCACACTGTGAACAGCGCTTGGAGGATGGATAGAATCGGGGTGCTAGATGGAACTTGGAACCGTACCATCGGGTCTTGTATACAAGCTGGCGTCGGAATTCACGAAGTATAATCATGTTGAGAATTTTCGTGCGGATTTTTACCAGCGCCTATTCCGCTCCTAGGTGTGGGGTTCTCATTGTCTAGGTGATTGTTTCTTATTTTAACTCCTGATATTACATGTTTAACAGGGATGTTGTCCATTTTCGGATATGAATAGATAGAAAAACACAAACACTCTAGGCTCTCAGTTCAATCTAACCTTAGAAGGCGAAGGTGAATAATCTATTGCAAAGCCGCAATTTTCCTCTTTCAGAGTTAATCATTGCACGATTCAATGCTGGTGACGATGTTTTGTTGAGTATTAAAGCCGTAGCCGAGAAGCACGAAGTTACCGCTGGAATGTTTAGCCTAATTGGCGCGCTTGACCGTGCGGAGTGGGGGTTTTACAGCCCTCAGAAACGAACCTACCTTATCAAAAAATGGGGGTCATCCTTCATAACAGGACGTGCAAGGGAGATTCTTTCCTGTGTAGGCAATGTGGGTCAACTTGACGGAAAAACAGTAGTGCACGGACATATAGTCATGAAGAGCCTTTCTGACTACGTAAGAGGCGGGCATCTTCTTGAGGGATGTCGCGTATTTCCTACTGCAGAGCTAACACTCCTTAAGGCTTCGGGAACACTAACTCGGCAACAGGATGACCGCTTTGGCCTCGCGCTGCTATCCTTGAAGTGAAATCGATTGCACAGAAGTTATACATGGATAACAGGATAGGGTAGCCCTATCTCTTCCTGGGATACTTGACGAAAGGATTAAACCTGTTGGAGATAACTAGTAGCGGGGTGAATAAAGTTGGATGCAGCGGACAGCCTGGGTGGTCTAGTTATTCTGATACAGGAACATGAATTCACTGCATTGAATGCAGATAACTCGATTGCGAGGTTTGAACCTCGAGGGCGAGTAATTGTTCGCAACAGGTCGCGACGAGTTGCAATTTGGGAAGCAGAATTAGAGCCCAATAGCCCAAATAGATCCACTCTGGGAACCGCCCCTTTTCAAATCGGGCAGCTTGATCCTCTTGGGGAATGGGAGAAGGCATTCATTGTAAAAGACTTGGACGTGCCGATGCTTTCTGTGTCTGAGGTTGTTGACACATGTTATGAGCGAGCTGGGATAAACAATGCATTTGTATTTGGCCATCCAATGCCAGTCGAGTTTACCATCACTCTTCGTAACCGCTCAGGAGGAAAGATTTCAGGAATTGTGGTAACCAAAATAGTTCCCCCTGCATTCAAGCGAGTTGAACCACAGAATACACCTCTAGGCAAGATGGAGTATGATGAAAAAACCGGCAAAGTTGTGTGGACCATTAAGGAATTAGAAGCCAGTCACATGGCTGTTTTACTGGTTCGAGCAACTCTTACCGCTGAAGAATCAACCCCTGTTCGGACAGGAACACTTCACGCTACCTACAAGATTCCCAACCTGATTCGCAGCCGATTAAAACTAATAATGCGAGGAGTTACAGAGTGTGAGGTAAACATCGAAAAAACAGAGGACTCTGTTAGAAGAGGAATCTGGCACTGCAATGCTACACTTAAGAATATCAGCGATTTCCCAATTCGATTGGAACGGATACAAGTCGTTATGACCGCTCCAGACAGCAGGATTCTCTTCGAAGGGACATTAGACCACAAGATAGAGCCGGGAGAGTTTTGGGGATACGAGTTTGAAACTAAGGAAGAAAATCCTGAATTTGATGTCATAGCCTTCTATAGAGTAGAGGCATCATTTGTTCAGGACCTAGTTGGAACAGTCGAGAAAGAAGAAGCGCTTCTGCCTGTCTTACGCGTTGAATGTAATAAAACCGTTAAACCTTTGGAATTGTCTGCTTGGGACCCTAGCCCAGTAGCTGTTTCGATTCAAGCAAGGAACATTGGAACTTCTGATTTTAACGAGGTTACCTTCTATGATACGATTCCTGCTGACTTCGATGCCCCAGAAACGTCCCAGATCCAGGTGTGGATAGAAGAGAAGCCCATCACCCAGAAAATAAATGTGCAAGTCCGACCTAGAAAGAGGGACTTAGAAACAGAGCGTATGGTTACTATCCAAGTAACTGATTTATTTGAAAGACAATTAGCGGTTAAACCTGGAGAGCAAATGACAGTAAAATATACGACGATCGCCCGAACACCTAAACCAGAACAGGAACACATACTCCCATTGAGAGTGGAAGCCGATACGTTCCCACCAGGCCCAGTAGCGAGTGCGGCGATATTGGCATTAACCGCACCAAAGATAATAGTAGAAAAAGCGTTTCGTAAACTTCATAAAACGCGTACTGTCACACCTGGCCCACAAAAAGGAGAGTTCACAGTTACAATAACATTTGTCAACGTGAGCGACGCCAGTCTTGCTGGTCCTAAGCTGTGGGACCTTATTCCACCAAGTTTCGAGTTTGTAGCAGTTCCCAATGGGACCCCAGAACCCACTGTTAGGGAAGCGGAAAATGGCACAATAATCTCATGGTCAGTACCAGTTATGAAGAGTGGGGAACGATTTCTTGGAAAGTATGTCTACAAGCATAAATCACACACTACTCATTAGGCTAGTAGTAGAACGTGTCGAGTTTAGGTTCCTGTAACTCGCGGTAACGGGGCTCTGAAAAGGCAGTGCAAGCGTCTCTGAGGGGGCACTGGAGGCTACAGGAAAGAGGAAGCAAGTCTGTTGCAACAAAACATTTCGTAGAGCATCCTGTATCGCAAATCGGTGAAGTCGCTTTACAACAGAGTCTTCCAAAATGCCAAAGGAAATCGTCTAGCTCGAGAATTGGATGTTTTGCGTAACTGGCTACTTCTGCAAAGGCATCAGCTATGACTTGACGTAGAGCAACATCATCAGCAACTGTGAGTTCTCGTCTATCACGTAAATTTTGCTCAAAAGATGGTGACACTTGTACTATGCCCGTACGAAGTGCTATTCGAATTAGGTGATTATCCACAGGAATTCGGAGATTCTCTGGGTCCTCTAGCGTCCAAAGCCGCCGTCTTAGCAGAAACTTCAGTAACAAATAGCTCTTCTTGCGCGCGGGATCTTCATAAGCTTTGAATCTAGCAAGGTGATCGAGAAGACCTAGACTAGTACTACTAGGTGAACCTAACAGTTTGTTTTCTGCTTGTTCAAGTAGGTTGAGCACTGAACTCTTGTATAAGCCTTTCAGTTTCCGTCCACAATCCCTAAGCAATTCAGCACGCTGACTTGGATTACGAATTGTGACTTGAACTGGCTGTATTACTGTTAACCATTCTTTAACATGTTTTGTCGTGATGTGAGCCATCTGTTTTGGCTCGAAAAATGCCGGATTTTCGTGGTACTTTCGTAAAGCAAGATGCCATAAGAGGTCGGCACCTTGGAAATACTCCTCCTCAACAAGCCCTTCAAAACTTTGACCTAATGGACTAGTTCGATGATCAATTCCCGTGATGAAAAAGAAGAACCGAACCACATCTTCAGGGTTTTCCTTCGGACTAGGGAAGAACCGATTATCAAGAAAGTCTTCCGCTTTAGGTTGAAGTTTTCTGAAAAGAGTACCTAGTTTTCGCGCCTTCGCCAAGGAAACATTCACCGAGAAATCCATAGGATGACCGTTCTTTGCACGGATAACGGAATCATTAAAAGTCTTCGTCTAGACAATATGATTGAGACTGATGTCGCAATCACAGCCGCAAGATATCGCCGAGGTCTTTCGGCAACTTATGGATATCCTGAAAAAGACCTTAGCTAAGATGACGGAACTGGAAGAGAAGCTAACAGCTCAAATTGACAATCTCACCAAACAGGTTAAGAGTCTTAGCCAGAGCAAGGCTCAGGCAAGCCCACAAGCCTTACAGGAAGCAACCCAACGGCTATCCAACGCTATCACACAGCTTGACCAGAGAGTATCCATGTTTACAATAACAGAGATGCTAGCTCAACTAGAACGCAGCACGGCTCCTGCACCCACTGCAGCAGCCGCTGCGCCTTCAAGGGTCGTCGTCGCACCACGGCGCTTGTCCTCAACTGGGTCTCCCGCAGCCCGTACAGCCAAAACGAAGACCGATGCCTCAGCAAGCAGCAAGCCTGAGGAAGCAACCGCAGCAGAAGGGGAAACCGGTGAGCCTGAAGTAGTCACAGGAGATCGTGTTGGAGGGGACTGGCGAGAAAAGATGAAGAGGAAATATGGCTTAAAGGAGGAGCCGGGAAGTCTCCTAGAATGAACTTGTCCCTATTCGGGCTTCTCTTTTGTAGATTTCAACTCCTGCTTCAGTTCCAAGATTCTCCGGATGAAGCCTTCTAGACGGAGGCAATAAAGGGCTTGTTGAGTCGAGTGAAGTGTCTTAGCAAGAAGCGTTAGAACTCTTTGGTCCACACTCGCAGAGCGGGCTTCATTTAATGTTTCAAACTCTTGGGTGATAGTCTCAGCTAGTCGAGAGAGTTGAGTCACACTACCTCGACGTTGCTTCTGAAGATTTTGTAGAATCTCCTCGAATTTTGGCACCACGCTAGCTAGTGCTGACTTGTTCAACTCATCAATTTTACTTATTGTTGCTCTCAACTGGGCTAGTTCTTCTGAAAGTGCAGACACTCTGTTGAACAGATTGGTAAATGCTTGAGTAAGGAAGGGAATCAATGTAGTATCATCAGGTTGCTGGGAGGATGCAGGCTTGTCACGTTTTGTTTTCTCTGTCAATCTGTTCATCTACCTTCTGAATCACTACTCTGCTGTGCTTGTAGCTGCTGTACAGCCTCAAGTACCTTATCCAAGTCGATATTATTAACAAATTCATCGATGATTTCTGAAACGGTGTGGACCGCATCTTCTAGGTCACTCAGTTGAGTTATCCTTTTCACTCGATCCAACTCGGCTATAATCTGTGACTCTAGAAGGTGACGCTGCTCTTCAAAAGTTGAAACCTCCTGTTGAAGTAGCTGTATCAGCGTTTCCGATTGGTCAAGAACTTTTTTCAAACGGTTGACAGACTCTTCAGCTAATTTCTCCATATCTACACGGAGCGCTTTCATTTCCTCGGATAATGAGTCAAGGCGTTGCCCAATTTTTTCTATAATATCCTTTACACTTGCATTAACTGACACACTATATTCCCCAAATTATTCACTAATAGCACGCAAGCACACAATATTATAGCCTTTTCTGCTTGAAAACAGTTGCTGAACATCCCCTCAAAGACAGATTAGACAAGTCGTTTTGTGTTTTTACTGAACTCTCATGCGAGCTAGATTTACGGCGCTAGACCAGACGCGTTCGAAGGGATTGTCAAGAACATGGACTTTCATTGGAAGATTCGGAAATTTCGCTCTTAACTCAGAGTGGAACCGCTCTCCTAAACCAGGGAAAATTGAGCCCCCGCCTGATAAAATTATGTTCTGAGCTAGTTCAGGCTTCATTGACAGATCGACTCGCTTTAGTACCTCAGCAACTAGGTCAGTGAGACCCTTGTCCCTTATATCGATTAGAGCTGGGTCAAACAAGACTTCTGGTGCCTGCCAAACTGTTTCACCTAGTGGGAGATTGACATTCCCTTGCCGGTATCTTACAGCACTAGATGTCGCCTCCTTTTCCCTGGGTTTGAGAGCAACTCGGCATAGGGTTCTTTTAATGTGCTCTACTGCGCCTACGTTCTTAGATAGAGCTTCATAGTACAGCGCTTCCTT
>JABXGV010000196.1 GCA_016550485.1 archaeon | reverse complement strand
GACCTCTGGTCGCGCATCTACAATTGTCATAGGTTGACTGGGATGAACACTCCGATTAATTCTTTTTTGAGAGAGCTATAGTATGCATTAGGTGAGACAATGAATTCTGGTACACCCTTAGACGAATGGCTTTTCCTAGTTGGCGATTGGCTAGGCAGGTCTTCTGAAGACCAATTTGATGAAGAAGGTGTAGTCGAAAGCACAGCGGTATTTTCGATTGTGCTAGGGCAAGGCTTTCTCATGTGTAACAATGAAGCGCGATGTAAGAACCGAGTAATTCACCGGAGTATCAGCATACTATTTTTTGATAAAATTGCGAAGCTTTTTCGGAGAAAGTCCTTCTTCTCTTACGGGTTCGTAAACAACGAGACGGAATATACTCGATCTGCCACAGAAGTTCGATTTGAAATTATGTTTGAGCCTTTACCAAGACAGTTTGAGGGCACTCGTTGGCGTTCCTATATCAGAAAATTATCTGAGACCGAGATAGCTGAGGGCTTGGAAGTAGCGAAAGGAGAGGAAGAGTTCAAACTCTACGGCGAGACTCGGTTAAAGAAGGTAGTCTAACTATACCTTGCTAGGAACATCTTCGATAGTACGAGAAGAGCAGCTTATCCGAATAAATCTTTTAGTTGGGAGGTCCGGAAGGAACGAGCACCAACATAGCGAATGGTGGCACTAGCAATTTGCACGCTAAGTTTTGCTGAGAGTGCGATATCTCCTTCGCGATGGTAGGTATGGAGAAAACCTGCACAGAACGAGTCACCAGCTCCTGTGGTGTCAACTGGATTGGTTTTGATAGCCTTTTCGAAGTGGTAGTCCCCCTTCCTTGTGGCAGCTATCGCCCCCTTTTCTCCTAGGGTTAGCACCGCGATTTCAGCGTAATCTAATAGCCGTTCAACTATCTCTCTGTAGTCCTCCTTTCCTGTGAATTCTTTTCCTTCGAACTCGTTGGCAAAAAGGATGTATGGTCTATGGTGTTTCATCAGCTTTTGGAGGACTGGTTTATGTTGTTGGATAATGGTAGCGGCGGCTAAATCGATGCTAACTTTGTCCGCTGCTTCAAAAATCTTCCAAAGAGCAGGCTCCGAATTTGCCACCAGGTAGCCTTCTAGATGAGTGATGTCAGCTTTTCGGATCAGAGCTTCGTCAATAGCCTCTGCGGGTAGAACTTCGGCTGCGCCTAAATGAGCGATTAATGCTCGATCCTTATCTGGTGTGATTAGCGATAAGACTTGGCCTGTCCGCTTTTCCTTATCAAGCACGCTATAGGTGTTAACGCCCTCAGATTCAAGAAGGTTCATGAACTTGTAGCCTTCAGCGTCGTCTCCGTGTTTGCCAACGAACGTGACACTAGATCCTAGCTTGGCAATGTTTGACATAACATTGGCGCAGCTTCCACCTGGGTCTGTTATAACCTTCTTATCCTTTTCAGCGTTTATTCGCTCAAGGAGTTGCTTTAGTGTGGGAAAATCAACGGCTCTGTACCCACCTTTCACGATGCCGATTTCATCAAGGAAGGAATAACCCACATAGACCAAGGAATCCCAGAGAACCGCACCAAATCCAATAAAATCCAATGATAAACCACCTAGCAGAATGCACTAGTTTACTAGTAGAGGTGTATTCTCTGAGGGGATTAGTTTTTGAGTTTATTGCTTAAAACACAGCACCGCGGAGGGCCTTATTACAATCACAGTTGCTTTGTTTTTCAGACATGTCGGGGATTACTTCGGCAAGGAGTTTCCTGAGTTTTTCGACGTTTTCAGCCATCACTTTACCAATCTCCTCAGCACTCACTGGGCGGTCAGCATAGACATCATAATCGGTGATCATGGCGATGTTGGCAAAACATAACTCGGCTTCTCGGGCGAGATTCACTTCCGGGTGTAGTGTCATACCAATGAGATGGAAGCCTTGGCTCCGGTAAAAACGGGATTCCGCCTTGGTTGAGAACTGGGGGCCTTCCATTGTGACATACGTACCCGTGTCATGAATGGGAAGCTTGAGTGCCCGTGCTTTGTCAATGATGAAGCTCCGTAAATCAGGACAGAAGGGGTCAGCAAGCGACACATGGACGACTTTACCACCTTCGAAGAAGGTTTTTTTCCGAGTTCGCGTCCAATCAAAGGCCTGATCGGTGATAACTAATTCACCGGGTTTATAGTCGTCTTGGAGACTCCCCACCGCTGCCGTTGTGATTAGGCGCTTAACACCTAGTGATTTTAGGGCCCAAATGTTGGCACGGTAGTTAACGAGGTGGGGGGGAGTTGTGTGGTGGCGGCCATGGCGTGGAATGAAGGCGATTCGGCGACCCTTGAGGGTGCCGATGATCACATTGTCGGAGGGCGCGCCGTAGGGCGTGTAGATTTTGTATTCTTTAACATCAGTGATATCTTTAGGATCATAAGCTCCTGTGCCACCGATAAGTCCAATGCTCACTTTCTCAGGGGGTTTGATTAACGTCATGATGAAGTGCACCTCGAACAGAGGCGTTTAATCTGTTCTTTGTAGGAAGTATGTTCTGCTCTTAAGTTTCTAGCTTAGTAGTCGAATCCAGCACCACTAGAGTACATCTAAGGTGCCCCATCACTTGATTTTATAAGTCAACATACCCGAATAGCCATGTAATTGCTCCGAGGGTGGCGTTGTTCTGTGAAACCTGAGCGGGAACCTGATTTAGAATCGGAATTACGCGGACGGACTCTACGTGTCTATTTCGAGTTGTTGTCTTTCCGAGAACCAGTGGGTCCAAGGCAGCTACAGCGTAAGCTAGGACTATCTTCGCCAAGTCTAGCCGCGTATCATCTTGACAAACTGGTTGAGCTAGGATTGGTGCGTAGTGACCGCGGTGTTTATTCAGTGGAGGAGGTGGTGCAGGTTGGAGTATTGAAGCAGTTCATCTTCATAGGCCGCCTTGCACTACCGCGACATATGTTTTACGCTGTGTTATTCACTGTCACGTTGGCCACTTATGCTCTCCTCTACCCCCAACCATTTTCCTTGGCTAACATTGCCGCATGGTTAATCGGTATTATCGCCACTGGAGTTAATTGGTACGAAACAATAAGAGCCCATCGTACACGACCATAAATCAGGCTGTTCTAAACCGTAGTCTAATAACTATGGAATACAAGTAGAAAGGTGAATAACAGTGTCACGAGCTTCCTCCCGTAGACATCGACGGCACACCATCTATTTAGTAGTGGGCATCATACTCGGAGTTAGCATCATGCTAATACCGAGTTTTCTATACTTCCTTCTTGGACCCTACTTCCCATCTTCAGATACGATAACTCTACCAGCAGGGGGAGGAGGGTTCTATGGTGGAGGAGATGAAGATGACCCTTCACCCGTCGATGTAACTGGAGACATCATCTGGCTCTTCATACCCGCCTTTGTCATCGCGGCTATACTCTATTTCCTTTTGGCACGGCGTACACGATGGGCAGGGTATGATGAAGCAGTCAAGTGGATGCGTCGATAAGAGCCAAAGGTTATTATTTCTGAGGAGAAGTACACACCAACTAGATAGTACTCGTCAGGGTACACCGAGAACAGAGGGTGATACCCTACTAGTGAAGTGAGCTCAATGCGGATGACAGCAAAGGAACTCCGGAAACGATATCTCGAATTCTTTGAAAAGCGGGGTCACGCAGTACTCCCTTCAGCGTCGATTATCCCAGAAATGGACCCTACCGTGCTCTTCACTACAGCAGGTATGCATCCGCTAGTGCCTTTTCTCTTGGGTCAACCTCACCCTCAAGGTAGACGACTTGTAAACTGTCAGAAATGTTTCCGCACCGATGATATCGAGGAGATAGGTGACACACACCACTTAACGTTCTTCGAGATGCTGGGTAATTGGTCACTAGGTGACTACTTCAAACGAGAAGCCATAGAATGGGCAATGGAGTTCCTCACTAACTCATCGGAAGGGTTAGGATTAGATAAGGAGAAGATATCTGTTACGGTTTATGAGGGCGATAATCAAATCCCACCAGATGAAGAGGCGGCAGGTATATGGGAGGAAGTTGGAATCCCCCGAGAACGCATTCACTTTCTTCCCAGAGCAGAGAATTGGTGGGGCCCCGTGGGGGACTCTGGCCCCTGCGGACCAGATACAGAGATATTCGTCGATGTGGGACTGAAGGCTTGTTCACCTGACTGCCGCCCGGGATGCGGATGTGGGAAATACATAGAAATCTGGAATCTAGTCTTTATGGCGTATAACCAGACCACCGAACGTGAGTATCATACGTTAAGACAGAAAAACGTGGATACAGGTATGGGTGTGGAAAGAGCGCTCCAAGTCATTAACGGTCTCCCAAGCGTTTATGAAACTGACCTCTTAGGCCCAATAATTGATAAAATCAAGAAGATTGCACGGATCCGCGAGGTTGCACCAGAACAAGTAGTGATATTACGAATATTAGCTGACCACATTCGCTCCTCTGTGATGGCTTTAGCCGATGATAAGGGATTGGTACCATCTAACGTAGAACACGGTTATGTAATACGCAGGCTTTTGCGGATTGCCATTCGTAAAGGACACCAGTTGAGAATTAACGGCCCCTTTTTGGGCGATTTTGTACCTACTGTTATAGAGATATTAGGTGGTATCTATCCTGAACTACAACGAAGCCAAGAACGAGTAACTACCGAGTTAGCAAAGGAAGAGAAGCGCTTCCGGTCAACATTGCGTCGAGGTCTTCGCATATGCGAGAAACTCCTCAAAGAGAAGGGAGAGTTAACAGGAAAAGATGCATTCATGCTCTTTCAATCCCATGGATTTCCGCTCGAGATGACTGTACAAATCGCCGAAGAACATGGACAGGAGGTAGATGTGTCTGAGTTTCGTAGCGAGTTTGAGAGGCACCGGCAGATATCTCGAGAGGCAGCACAGGGTCGCTTCCAGAGCGGACTAGCTGACCACTCGGAGGAGGTAATACAGCTACACACCGCTACCCACCTACTCCATCAGGCTCTTCGCCGTTTTGTTGGTCAGGACGTAGTTCAGAAAGGTAGCAACATTACACGTGAGCGCACGCGTTTGGATGTCCAGCTAGATCGTAAGCTCACCGAGGATGAGCTTCGTCAGATAGAGAAGTGGGTTAACGAGATGATTAGGAGGGATCTTCCTATCAAGCGTGAAACTATGTCACCCGAAGAGGCACTCGCAATGGGTGCCATTGGCTTGTTCGGAGAAAAATATGGGGACCAAGTCACAGTGTATAGTGTAGGCGATGTGTCAATGGAGATTTGCAGTGGACCTCACGTAAAGAGGACTGGGGTACTCGGTACTTTCCGTATTACTAAACAAAAGAGGATTGGTGCTAATACTCTTCGTATCCGTGGGGTTCTTGAAGCTGCCACCTAAAGTAATTCTCAGGTGGATTTATTCATCTGGTTCCTTGAGTGGGAGGGGCATTAGGTACATTTTCGCGATATAGGTGGTTCCGCCGCACGCGCACTTGCCCTCCTCCTTGAAGACGAAATCGCCTTTAACCCATGTCCTTTCGCCAGTGCGCTTACACTCCTCACACCGTGTACCAACAATAACACCAACCTTTCGGAAAACAGTAAGGAGATGCCCTAGACGACCTCTTATACTGCCAGCGACAATATAGACGGTCATGGCTAGCATTATTGTAATGAAGAACACGCCAAAAAACCAATCCGGGAGCATGATGGAATAACCCATTG
>JABXGV010000195.1 GCA_016550485.1 archaeon | reverse complement strand
GGCGCTAACGTGGTTATCTATCATTAACTGGTGGATTGGGTCATCCCCCCATCCTGGACGTTTGGTATCGAATCCCCAGGTCGTACCTTCTGCATTATAGCCGCCCCACTCGAACATGTGTGCCGGGACAGCACCCCCTCGGACGTAGTTTTGCGTACCACCCAGCATATGGTGAGCAAAGATAAACTTGAACTTGGCGTTGCTGTTTTCGAGGGTTTGCTTGAACCAGTTGAATTGTTGTAGCCCCAAGGTCCAATTCCAGCGGTCACCGCTCGCCGGGTCATCACTACCTTCTCCTGCCATGGCCCCATATGGATTGCTCATTGTGTAGTGGTAAGGGTCTATGACAACGAAGAGCGCATCGCCCCACTCCCAGGCGTAGTAGTCCTCACGATACTCGTCACCGTAAGTCCCTTCGTCAATCTCTGCCAGGGTATCTGTATTTGCGTTATAGAATGGACCATCGTTCGGGTTTGGTGTGGGATAGTACGCCTTTCGGGCCTGGACACTTGCAAGGGCAATACTGAAAGGAGTGTCATCAAAGTTCCAGCCTTCTTCGTTCTCGTGATTTCCTGATGACAGGAAGATTGGCGCCAAATGGCCAATGCCGCCTATGTACAATGGATCGCGTTGAGCGAGATAGGCATTATTGACTTGACTTTGACTCCCATCGTTATCAGTCATGAAGGTATCGCCAAGGTCGAGATGGAAATCAGGCTGATCGGCAATGACGTTTTGTATTGCCTGTTGATACCGAGTGTTGTACATGGCGTGTGAATCGGCAACGATCGTGAAGGTAAAGGTGCTGCCTTTGGCTCGTTGTGTCCAGAAAGAGTAATCAGCACGTTCTACCCAATCAGTCTCCCCGGGCAAATGGTATCGCATCCGGTAGTAATAGCGTGTATTGGGATTGAGGCCAGTGATGACAACTTCGTGTGGCTGACCACTATTGGCAGTCGAGTTGGATGTCTGTGTCGTATAAGACCCTGGAGAAGTACCGTATTGGTAGTGATACTCAATCGTCGTGTTGGGGACGATATTGATCGTGACCGAATCATCTGTTGGCTTACCGAGCAGTTCTTCTCCCGCGAAGGTTATCGGGGTAGCCTGCTCCGCCTTGTGCGGGGCGAAGGTTGGGAATTGAGCCAGTGCCGCACTTGTGGGCAGCAGCAACCCGCCCGCTGCCGCTCCGGAGAGTTTGAGGAAATCTCTTCGGCTTAGTTTCATCAATTCTCCTTCTAAAGAATGCGATGGAATCGCAGATCTGGTACTGGATGTGAGAGAATCCCTTGTATATCCAGCATACAACTAACAGGTAGGAGTCTGGTTAGAAAACCGTTAGAAAGGAGTAAGAAATTTGTGACCTGCCAGCGTTCATTCTGAACTAGGATCCCAAAAAGAGATAGAGATTGTCAAACACGCGTAATAGGCTAGTAGATCGTTACCGTCTTGCGAGGCACAAGCCAGTAGGATTCGCTTACCCTTTTCCTCCTTCCCTTGAAGATGGTTGTGGCGTTGCTGATCTTATACCTCTTGCTGCTTATCACCTCCTCTCGACCAGCAGAGCTCAGCCTCACCGAGGTGCTCCCAGCGAGGGGGTATTCTTGACAACGTTGAGGTTCTGTGATATATAATATAAGACACTGGGTGCTCAACTCGCTCGGTGTCTGGGCCCCGTCGGTCTGCTAGCCATGCGGGGCCCCTTAATTATTGTATGAAAAAAGCCGGCCTCCCCTCCGGCCGGTTTCACTATTGGCTCCCTGAAAGTCAAGTGACCACCCTACAACTCTCAGTTCTTCGCCGCCGCAATCGTACTCCTTCTGCGTAGAAACAATTGACTAATCGTCCGCTGCTTCACCTAGAGTGATTAGCCCTTGTCCATCTCCTTGGTTCCTTCTTTGCACTGCCTGCTCAGGAAGAGTATGTGTACTGGATGCTAGTTTGTGAGCATTAGGCAGCATTTCTCTCGTACTTAGGTAAGAATATGCTATCACAACAGAGCCCAATTGTCAATTGCGAAAGAGTGTGTAAAATCGGTTAAGATCTGAGAAGAATCCTATAGAATCCCATGGCATGAAGCCTTAAAAAATCCTAGACGGGAGACAGCAGTTGTACAAGGATACAATCTTCCATCCCAGCCCGCCCCGCTCCTTTCTGAAGTCGAGACAGAAGCATTGCATGAAAGGTTCGCTAGCCCCCCGGAGGTCACACTCGCTTGACATCTTGGATGCAGTGAGCGTGGACTAGGACTATCCTAAGAGGTTTCGGATTCCGCCAAAGCAGGCCGTAGAGTACCTGAGGGTCAGCCTGGTGACCCCGAGGAAGAAGGAGGAGAAGGGAGAACTTGTTCCCGTTCGCACACCGGGAGGCCACCGCCGGTAGGGTCTCGAGATGTTGGAGGAGTACCATAAATGAGGAAACGTCGGTGAGTCAAATGGAAGAGGTCTTCCTCTGAGGCTTTAGCCAGGACGATTTTAAAGAGATCCAAAACCATAAGATATTCTCTGCCCAGTGAGGGAGGCATCTCTATATCCTCCTGCTACCTCTCCACATCGGTCCAGTGTTCTGTTTCAGGGTTAGAAGACTGCCTGCTTCAAGGCGACAATCCGCTCTTGGGTTCGCCTCAGCCCTCATTATTGCCCTAGGTGCTAGACTTTGGCTAGTCCATCAAGAGGTACACGTCTCATCGTACGTAGCAACAATTCGCGCCCAGGGAGAAAGGTCTCTACCTCCAGCATTGAGAAACGCGTGTATAGAGGGGGGATACTAGCAGCTAAACCCCTGTTTTTGAAGATTATTTCCATATTGCATTATTATATTCGATTCTATGGATATCTTAATCAATTTTACTCATTCTTTTCCCGCATTACACTACTTTGTCGATTCTATGGGTATCTTAATCACTTTTTTCTATTTTTATTATCCCCACGGGGAGGAGTCCTTACTAGAGGTTAAGCGAAAATGGGCGACGCCTTTTCCTACTGAGGCTGAAATGGGCTCGTTTCCAAACTGACCGGAATCACTTTTCGAGAAAGGCTCGCTATCAGCCTCGAACTCAGGTTCCTTTGACCTCTTGGAGTTGCTCTCGCCCCTTGGTACTATTTTACTATTGACCTCTAGAAGTTGCTACCCTCGCCTTGGTACTATTTTACTATAGACGATCTATTCGAAATTTGCTATGTTAATATAGGTGCACACGGTTCTTTTCGTTTCCTTTGGCCTCTGTGCGCATCTGACTAACTCTGTGCTCTTGGTTTGAACGAGGAAGAAGATGCGAGAGTTGGACGATCGAAAGAAATTGTGGATAACGGCAACCCAGGCTGCAGAGTACCTGGGGGTTAGCCTGGTGACCCTGAGGAAGATGGAGAAGAAGGGAGACCTTGTTCCTTTCCGCACGCCAGGAGGTCACCGCCGATACAGCCTCGAGATATTGGAGGAGTGTGTGCGGAAGAAACGTCAATAGCCATCAGCAATTCTTCGATGCTTATCTCGAATCCTTGTGGCCATATTGGATCGGGTGGGTCAAGTCCCAAATTCGGTTTAGATTGTTGAAGGCATACTATATGCTCCGAGAGACGGAACAAACCCTCTTCTCTTTTCCGGTGCCGAGTTTGTGGGAACCGAATTTCTCGCAACTCATCCAGTTGTCGGAGGATGGGAAGGGTCATCTTCAGACCCCGCCATCTC
>JABXGV010000194.1 GCA_016550485.1 archaeon | reverse complement strand
CAGCCTTGGAGAGACTGACAATGGCACTGCTCAAGACCCGGCCCTCCTTGTCTGAATCCTCGAACTGCTTAACAGTTTCTACTGCCTCGGTAATATAACCTGCTAGAGCCAACGCTTCTGCCACCGCGGCAAGAGACACGACACGTCGCTGGTCGCTTACGATGGTACCCGCTACCCTTAGGGCCTCCGCGACTTCTCCCTTTTCAGCTAGAGCCCGGGCTATCCCATCGAGAAGACATGATTGGTCATCCTCCATTTCCAGCTTCTCGACCTCTTCAAGGCCCTTTTCTAGCTTATCACACTGGACGAAGGATTTACCTGAAATCGTTAGGGCCTGCCATCTCGCGTTACCTGGTTTAATATCGAGGGCAAGGCGTAGGGCTTCTTCACAAAGTTTGATACTCGCATAGGCTTTACAAATCTCAGCTTTCGCTAGTTCTTGTTCTCCATCTTCAAGTTCCTTGGCTAGCTCATCAGCCTGTCCCAGCAGCTCAATGGCCCTTTCTAGCTCTGGAGAATCCGAAGCTGGTGTGGGAGCAGTGCTAGGAACCATATCAGAAAACCCCGCTTTGAACAAATGGTGCTAACTTAATTCAAGTAATTAGCTTTCGCTAACTCCTATTTCAAACTTTTCTGTCCACTGCTTAGCCTAGGCAATAATTGTTGCTTCCGAGAATCCGCTACTAGGGTACGATGGCATAGCTTTGGCTTCTAGGGGCAGTCACTGTGTTTGATTGCCTGCTCGGGGCAGTTAGTGACGCAGGCACAGCAGCTCACGCACTCGTCAACATTCGGAGCAGTTGATTTTTCATCTACGAGTTCAAAAACAGACATCGGGCAAACATCGACACAGGCGGCTGCACCAGTGCACTTGTCATGATCAATCTCAATCGTAATACTACCATCAGCGCTCTTGAAGGTCTTTACAACCATTAGGAATCACCCCGTACAATAACATGGGTCACTAGATTGCTACTGTTGTGTCTTAAAAAGCCTTGCCCATTTACTTCTCAAGAAACACCGCGGTTAGAGCTAGAAACGCCTATACAATCTAAGGACAATGAGCGTTCCCAGCGTTTGGCACACTAGGTCCTCGGGGTGATCAGTGGATAACCAGCTCCCATTAGGCCTTTGAAGCGCCTCTAGCCTCTCAAGGAGGTTTGCTACAACCTGATGGTCCCTAGGAATCCCTGCATGAAATAAGCAATCCAGAACCCAGGTAAGGTCTGTTCCATCCAAATCGTGAAAGCCACCAATGACCTTGATTGCATCACGGATTATCTTGTCACCAATTCTCAGGCGTGGGCCCAACACCGCGGTAGCTAACCAGGTTGTGTGCCGAAACCCTTGGAAGGAGCCATCCTCATTGCGATGCGATAACAGAAAATCTGCGGCCCGAGCCACCGTGGAGCTTTCTCCATAACGCAATCTTGTCAGGTTATCAGCCAACGCCCCGGTAAGCCACAACTGGGTTTTAAGGTCCCCTGGCCTATCCCAAAAGGGTGGGCTGAACGCTTCCAGTTCTGGGTTCTCATCAAAGCACCCCTCTGGGCATTGAATTCGAGCAAGGAAGTCTACGAGCTTCCGGCATGCTGGTGTGTCATTGAGCCCCAGTTCTGTCATATTCGCCATTACTGCGCATGTGACATTGAGCGAATATGGGTTCCCCTGTTTTCTAAGAAAGGGGAATCCTCCTTCCGGTAACTGTAGGTCATCTATCAGCCGCTCTACGATGCTCTTATCATAGGCTTCACCCAGAGCGCATGCTAGTCGAATTTGGTCAACTTGGCTTCCCTGGGTTCTAATCAATGAGATTGCCTTCTGGAACTCCACCATGCAGTATCACCTTCCTAGTGTAGAACCTGAACCCGCGTCCCGATATATATCACAGTAACCTCTATATATCGCCATTATCTACATCTAGTGTAAGGAGGGCTTATAATAAAGCTAAACAAGATAATAATACCTTCCTTCGCAATATTACTCTTTGTTTCCTTCAGCCTCTTACCAACATCTCCACTACTCCTTCCTCAAGAAGGAACAAGGTCTACAACTCGTGCTGCAGAGATATCATCGCAATCAACAGCTATGGTTCCGGGTACACCCGCACCAGTAATGCTATTACGAGAGTACCTTCTCCCCTCACCTGCAGTTTCCACTCATGTTATCAAACGCCTCCTCGTCGACATCGACAACTCCAGTTACAGCTCAGGATACATCTGGTCCACCGACTATGCACTCGATAAACTATACCGTCTCACGCCAGCCACATCTCTCACACAGACTATGTCAATGTTCAGAGAATACCAGCTCCCGAATTACTTCGGTCCCCGGAATCCCCTTTGCCTGTATGTTGACGACGTGAACCTTACAATCTGGTTCACAGATCCCGCTAGTGGACAAGTCAGCGCCCTTAACTACGTCACCAATGTGCTCTTGGATTGGAATGTCAGCGCTTGGGGTATACCAGGTGACATCGAGCGAGTGTCGAATACAGAAGTGGTGTTCACTTTCCTCAACAGCACAAGATTTGGCATCCTCAACCCCTTCACCATGGGTCTGGCAATCTACACCATATTTCCAGTTGGCGGCCCTGCCCCTGGTGTAGGCTCCTTAGCCAAAATTGCTCACAATACCACACACTATTACATGACGGACTCAATGAACGATGTCCTATACGAATTCCAATGCGGTATACCACCAATTTTGAGCGGTGTTAGAGTCTACCCTCTCATGGCAGGTGGACAGAGCCACGATGTTAACCTTGATCCAAGCCAAAACGTGTGGGTGACCCAGCCGGGTCTTGACAATGTCTGTGAACAACTGACCGGCAGCCAATACAAGGACTTCTGGGACGCAAGCTTAGAATTTGATGACTACATAACGTACAATGTCAACTATCTTGAACCAGTAGACTATGACATCCCCATCCGACTCACACCAATTCGCGCCACAGTGTTCAACACAACTCCCACTATTCTGGGGGACCCACTGCATGTCTATGCCGTCCCCACAGCGCCCTCGCTACCAATAGGGATTGCGGCTGACAACGGTGGCTACGCTTGGTTCACCTGCCCCGGAGACAACAAGATGTGTGCCATCGACCCACTGCCCATGGGTTTCACCTACGAATACTTACTCCCCACACCCAACTGCCTCCCCCTCTACACGACCATCTCCGACAATGACCACGTCTGGTTCACCGAATACGCGGTCCAAACCTGGGGTGAACTCTTCTATGGTGACTTCGTCGATATCCGAGTCTCTCCAAGCAGACCCAAGCACTATCCTCCACCCACCCCAGGATCCATCCGATGGACCTGGGAACCCGGTGCAGAAATCTGGGTGGATGCCCCCAGCAACGGCTACAACCCCAGTGACCATGATTCACCTGAACGTCCTGGCGTTAACCATGTATATGCCCGCGTGAAGAACTTGGGCACCACCACGGCTAATAACATCAATGTTTCCTTCTATTACCATAACATGAGCCTTGGCTTCGCACAGTGGATTCCCCTCTCTACTGACCCGAACCCTACGGCCTGGTTCTATATCGACAGCTACATCATTGCCTCCCTGGCTCCGGGTGCTCAGGTCGATATCTACGTAGACTGGTCCATACCCTCTACAGCACCCATCCATCAATGCATCGGTGTGCAAGCCAAATGTGCCACAGACATCAACCTCTATGACAATGTTTGCTACCGTAACCTAAATATCGTCACAGCCTTAGCAGGAGCCCCGGCCACCATCACACGGAAAGTCTGGATTACTAACAATCAACCAGCAGGTGGAATCGTCAGAGTCGCAGTCGGTCCACCACCTCCCGGGGATCGGACTCTTCCACCAGGATGGCAGGTATCCATTACGCCAAACAACTTCTATCTTGGCTCGGGTGAATCGAAAGAATTAGAAATTCAAATCAATATACCTGATTCGACAAAGCCCACAGAAAGAGTATCGATTCACCTTTCTAGTACTATAGATAACTTGGTCATTGGTCATCTCTGGTTTGAAATACGACTCGTCGGCAGTTCAAGCATCACCTGCGCGGTCACCCCAACTACCGTAAACCTGAACGAAGTGGTCTACTTCTCTGGTCTCATCAGCCCAGCTGTGGTCAATGAAACGGTCTACATCCACATCACCAAACCCGACGGTGTAACCTACGAGATTGGCACCACCACCAACTCTTCAGGTGGATTCAGTGCTTCCACGGGTCTCAATAACATCAACGGTACCTATTCCTTCTATACTTACTGGAATGGGAACAGCAAATACATGGGTGCAACCAGCTCGACTTGCCGCTACACCGTCCAAGAGCCAAGCCAACCGGTCATTCCCCCGATAAGCCTGGATCTAATCATCGGATTCGTCTTCGGCTTTGGCCTCATGGCGGTCATCGCTCTCATCCTATTCCTCATTCGTCGACGCAAGAGCTAACACCAATCAACCTTCACAGCTAGGAGGCACTGCTTCCTAGCTCTCCTCCTCTTTTTTCTTCCAGGTTTTTCGACTCGGTGAAAGAGTTACATTTTTTTCCCTTCGCTCTGTTGAGTATCGTAGAGGTCTTCAGGAGATTAATACTTGGAAACTGTTTCCCTTCGTTACATGGTTGTTGGCGGCGTTGAACAGAACGCCAGTATTTCGGTCACAGCAGTCAATGTTGATCTCGCTGAGCGGGAAATTACATCAGTAGACCTGTCGCCGTTACAGCACCTCCCCTTTCTCGAGGTCCTGAACCTCTATGATAATCACATCACCCAACTAGACCTCAAGCCGCTCCAGCATTGTATGAATTTTCAGGAGCTTAACCTCGCTGAGAACAACCTCGTCCGTCTTGACCTGTCGCCGCTGGCTTCCTGCAAGGATCTCCAAAGGCTCGTGCTACATGAGAATAAGCTGGAATCACTGAATGTCCGTGGGCTCGAGCAGTGTCAGAAACTCCAGATACTTGACCTTGAACGCAACGAGTTGACCCAGGTTGACCTATCGTTCCTGAAGGGCGCGGCTCAACTCCTTGAGCTATCCTTGGAAGGCAACCAGCTAGAACAGCTTGATCTCACGCCCCTCCACCTGAGTGCCAATCTCCGGGAAATCGACCTCGCTGGGAACCTGCTCAAGGATATCGATTTGATGCCCATATCCTTCTGCCGCAAACTCAAATTCCTCAACCTGTCAGAAAACCAGTTGACAAGGATAAACCTCTCGCCCCTCTTCCACCTCACCAGCATCGAGGAGCTGGACCTGAGTCGGAACGCGCTTACCAGAATCCAGATATCACCCCTCAGGCACTGCCGTAACCTTCTCTCCCTTTCCCTAGCTGGCAACCGACTCCCCTTCATCGATTTAACCCCACTCCGTTATTGCCACCGGCTCAAGTACCTCAACCTTTCAGAAAACCCCCTTGAGGAGCTAGAAATCTCGCCCCTCCTTCAGGGACAACAGACCTTCACCCTGAACGTCGATGCTAGGGTCCTACTGCTTGCCGATGGGAAACTGAAAGAAGCGATGTGGAAGCAGCCACCCAAGTCCTTCCTCCCACGGTTAAAGCAGATACGATGGAGCGGCGAAGCACCCCCAACCAGCAAGGTCACCTTGGAGCAAGTTGATGCTAGGAGACTCGCTGAAGGCTTCGCTGAACACTGCATCAAGATGGGCTGGCTTATACGGGAAGGACAGGGAACCCAAGCCAAATACTATGTTACCAAGGAAGGAAAAGAGGCACTAAGACGCTTCGGGATTCAAGTCTGACACCGCCAAGAACCACCATGGCTAGTTCCGCTGCACCATTAAAGATTCACGAAGCACAATACCGGCGACCAGTACCACCCAACCAAGAAATGCAAAGACCGTTATCCATTCGGTGAAAACCACAATTACTGTACCGCCGTAAAGAACCTGGAGTAGGAAGAAAAGATCGAATGCGACTACCAGATATCCGAAAAGAATAATTCTCCTGTCGATTCTCGGCTGATGGAAAAGAGAAGTATTTACCAAGATAATGGTGAGGGCAACGGAGATAAAGAATAGCACAGCCCAGATGAAGTGAAGGAAAAGGAAATCCCCAGGGAAAATACCAGTCATCAATAATGATATGGCAGTGAAAACACCAGCAGCAAAAGCCAAGACCCATCTCCTTTTCCTCTCCCTTTTGGTAAACCAGGTATACACACCTAGAAAGAAGGGAAGAAGTGAACAGCCCAGCACGAATACACCAATGCTGTAAAACACTGCGCCGTGAGGGTTTGAGCTAGATACTCCCAGCTCGCTAAGGACATGCTCAAAGGGACTAAAGGGTATCGGAAAACACAGGCAGGACATGAATGTAAAGACACAATAGAGTAGCACACCCACTATACCACAAATAACTACAGTTGACCCTCCCAAGGAAGCCAGTTTCTCAGGTCTGTATGACATCCTTTTCACCGAATAGTGCTTCGTGATTTACCTCCATGATGACAGGCATAGAATCAATGCTGAATACAAAACCTTTTGCCATACAATTCAGAAACCAGATGTGAATTAACCTCTCGTTCATGTTGATTTATCACAAGTCCAAAGCTAGTAGGGTTTCAGAATTGTTTGTTGAGGGCCAATCTCTCTTATTGACTAGGAAGTGGCGAGTGCTCTTCGCAGCGTATTCCCTGTGACTAATAGGGTCCAGCTTATGAAGGCGGCGACAGCTACCCATTCGACGATTGATCCGGTGCTGGTTCCAATGGTGAGCACCTTGACGATAAAGAACACATCAATGGCTGTAACCAGAAACCCACACACACCTATGACTCTTTCAAAAGCAAGCTGAGAGAACAGGAACCCGCCTAACAAAGCCAGTGTTGGGAGAAGGGAGGTGAAGAATAGCATGCTCGTGATAACGTGCAGGGCATAGACGTCCTCAGAGAATACGCCTACTAGGGATAGCGTCGTGGCATTGAAACAACTCACTAATAAGGCAACTATCAGCAACCTACTCGGTTTGTCCTGGGTGTACCAGGAGTAGAAGCCAACATAGAAGAAGAACAGACAAACCCCAGTGATGAAAATCCCCACATTATAGAAAATCGCACCTTGGGGGTTTGCGCTTGAATTTCCAAGCT
>JABXGV010000193.1 GCA_016550485.1 archaeon | reverse complement strand
GTTGATTTCGAATAAAGAAAGGCTGGTGTGTATTATACACCAGCCTTTTTGGACCTACGCGATTTTGAGATCGCGTTCGCCTTTCTTCAGGCGCCAAAAGCCTATGAGCGTGAGGGCAAGCAGCCCAAAGACAAGAGCTAAAATCCACTGCTGAAGAACAATGGAAACCCCAGCGAGGAGAATAGCTCCTCCGCCTGTAGGTGGTAGGTAACCCATGTGTTTCCTCCTCATTACCAACTCTGATCGCGCCTAAAAAGTGCTAAGTAGTAGGAATACAGCTGACAAACTGACATCGCTACAGCCATTGCCAGTTCCGGAATCACCGTTGCTCTGACAATTACATCCGTGGCGTCTAGCTTCTCTACGTACTTGAGCCTATACAAAGAGCTCAAGTACCCTGCTCCTGCTAAAACCAATGCTACCGGGTACCAATGAGTGTTGACCTGCCAACCACCCGTGGTACCAAAAATGCAGTTCAATGCTACACTCAAAAAAAGAGAAACAAAAAGAGCGTGGTTTAGTACATCTTCAGCGGTAAAGCGATTGATACCGTGGTCGAGGAGTACATCAATCCCGCCACGCATCCAACGCAATCTTTGCCTAACGAGGGCCTGGAATGTCACCGGAACATTCGTCCAAGCCTTCATCTTTGGATTGAAGATCGTCTCCCAACCCGCTTCTTTCAGTTTTAGCGTTAGGTCATAATCTTCTATCAAGTGATTGGGAGTGTATCCTCCCACCGATTTGATAGCACCTAGATTAAATACAGAGCACATTCCGTGGAGAATCAAAACGTTTCTCCAGGTAGCAACGCGTTCGGCATTAAATCCTGCATATTCTAAGCGCTGAAGGCGCCATAGCCACCATGCTTCTATCCTTTTCCACCACGATATAGTGCTTAGTTTGAGAGGTAGGACCCCTGCTGTTGAGCACACGCCGCCAAGACGACGGTTTGAAGAGAACGAGCGAACGGCTTCTTGGACGAGATTAAGGTCGATACGACTGTCAGCATCTGCTATTACAGCTAAATCAAAGTCGGTTTCGTCGAGGTTGTTCAGACCGCGGTTAATCGCTCCTCCCCGTAAGGACGGCACTTCCTTATCGATGGGCATTAACCAGCTAACATGGGTTTGTAGCGTTCGAAGTATTTCTCCGGTTCCATCCGTGGAGCAGTCGTTAACCACGATGATCTTATCGACGGGGTAAGTCTGATCGACAAGATCGCTCATAATATGGAGTATTGTATCCTCCTCGTTACGGGCGGGTATCACCGCTGCCACTTTAAGCATGCCTTCAGGTCTCATTGGTTATGCACCTCCTCTACCCCTTCCAGAGCAGCGAATGCTATTAAGCGCTGCAAGGCGGTGCCGTATGGTGTACAAGTCAGTAGAGCTAACACCGATGCACCGGATTCTTCTGCCTGTGCGTCACGTTCCCAGATTTCTGCCTCAACTTCGTCAGGATCGATAACAACATTGGGATCATTAACGACGAAAAGGAACACGTGTTGTGCTGTGACTATCTGTACAATATCTCCTTCGCCGAGTTGGTCTAACCGGGCAAATATCTTAGGGGTCGGGCCCCATTGGCGATGCCCAGCTATCACGGCTACTCCATATTCCCCAATACCCCGTGTGTCTGATACCCACATCGGTACGTTGTCAAGTTCCGAGAAATCCAAGCTCTCTCCATCCTCCGTTGGCAACGCGGCCGCGATCCGGGTATGAACATCTATCGCGGGGATATGAAGCATAACCGTGTTAGAAAACACGTCAGGTGAGATGACTGGCGGTGGTGTTACCGTAGGTACACTGTATGGCGCAACCGTTGTCGCAGTCGCAGGTGTTGGCTGTCCGAATCCTGGATGATCCAGTGCCTCAGATGCCGTAACCACAGCTAAGCTGCTCTCGTTGATGAGCCTAAGCATATCTACAAACTGTTTGATGCTGATATCCCAGTCGTTATCTGGCCTATCGGTTACAGTATGAATAGTAATGATAAGCCATCCGTGCTCTGCTTCCGCCTGGCGAATCCAGCCTTGCATCTCCTCAGTAGTTGTGTGATTGCGTATTGCACAGCTACTCAATTTGAAACCTGTCACGGGAAGTGGATTCACCCCAGCCACTAAGGTTCTGAACCCGCGATATAACTCGGTAGCAAGGGTAATGCTTTCCTCGCTCCATCTGCCATAGGGCGCGGTAAAGGTAGAGACGGTGAATCCGCGATTCTCGAGCTCGGTCTTTGATCTCACAATCTCTTCTGAAAGAGAATGCCGACCGTCATCGCTATCCATCGGCAATTGATCTAGCCTGCAGTGTGTTAATGAGTGTGATGAAATTTCCCACCCCTCATCAACCAGTTCTGCTACTTGCTCCCAGGACATCGGAGTGACATTCCCAGGCGCAAGTTTCTGACTTGCCATATCACGATCCGCGATGATTGCGAGAACCCCCCGATAGCCACTCTGCTTCATCAGCGGGTATGCAACCAAATACGTATCGTCGCGGCCATCATCAAACCAAATTGTGACCAACCCCTCACTATGGCCGTCTGGTTCAGGGATGCAGCGTACGCTAGGGACAGCTGCCTCTGTAGGACTCCTTTGTGGAAATTCTTGGTAGATTTGAGTTCGCAGTTGCCTGATGCAAGACGCAATATTAGAAGCTACCAGTAAAGACGAGACGGCAAGGATAATTGCATTCCTTGTCCTCATTCTCATAACGCCTAAGCCCCTTTCTTAAAGATTTTTGATTGTTAAAGGTCTGT
>JABXGV010000192.1 GCA_016550485.1 archaeon | reverse complement strand
AGGTTGGCTCCCTTGTCACCTGAACGCCCTTGTCTAGAAGTAGGATTTTGAAGCGTGGAAGTATCAACAGGGCGGAGATGTCTACGCTCTGAATACTGTTGCCATTCATCTCTACCGCCTCTAGCTTAGGGCAGTGCTTCAGAGGAGACAGGTCGATACTTGTTAACTGGTTTCTTGTAAGGTAGAGCCTGTGAAGGTTCGGGCAATGTTGTAGGGGGAGCAGGTTAATCTCCGTCAATCCACTTTCGATAATGAAGAGTTCCTTCAACATGGGGCAATGTCTGAGCGGAGTAAGATCAATAGTTGCTAGTCGGTTTTTGTGAAGATATAGCTTTTCTAGCTTAGGGCAGTGTCGCAGTGGCGTTAAATCGACCGCGCCGAGCTGGGCTTCATGGAAGTATATCTGCTCTAGCCGGGGGCAGTGTCGCAGCGGTGTTAAATCAACCGCTTGGATGCTTCCTCCAAGGTTCAGATATTCCAAGTTGGGACAGTACTGAAGGGGAGTCAAATCGATGTTCTGCATAGCTTGCCCATGGATCTGGAGGCGTCGAAGCTTTGGGCAATGCTTGAGAGGGGCCAGGTCGAGTTCCTGCATTTCACCCTCAATGTGTACTTCTTCTAGATTTCGACAGTGAGCAAGGGATGAAAGGTTAATCCGTTCCAGCGGGGTTCCAAAGCATTCGAAAAATTGTAAGTTTCTGAGATATTTCAGAGGCGTCAGGTCAATGGTCTGCAAGGGATTATCCGATAGACTAAGCTCGTGAACATTGGGAACTTCTTGTAGTGGAGTCAAATCGATGGCAACGATGTCGTGGTCCATGAGGTTGATACTTGTTGCATCTGAGGGAAACTCGATTTCTTTTGGTTCACCACCACTGGTGACGTAAATCAGGGTAACGGTAGCCATAGAAGCACACTCCCACAGACACGTTTGCAGGCAGAGTATTCCTTATTGTGCATAAAGACTTTCCGCCTTAATACAATCCAACCAAGAGCAGCTATCTACCCCTCTTTTTTAAGCGGTAGGCGTTCCTCAAACTGGATGTGGTTGGTTTAGACAGGTAGGTTTTGACCTTCTTTCCTTACGAACTGGGATGTTCAGGGTTTTCACGACCTTAGGCTAGGTTCCCTTCTCGAATACGTACATGTGCGATTGTTTTGGGGAGCGTTTGTAGATCTTTTCGTAAGAATGCCGGATACAACTCGCACCGTTCAAGGGTGGTGACCGGATGCCATTCAAAGATAAGGGGTTGGCCGCCCTCGTCGCCCATAAAGGTGTCCTTCCCGTATAGCGGTGAGTTGTGGGGGAAGTGGAAGAGATAGTAGAAGCCAAGTTCATGAGTTGGTTCTGACCAGGGGGGTCCCTTCTCCTCGTCTTGGAAGAAGTTCTCGACGACCCATAGGAGCCGCTCGATATGGATTGGGCTCCTGATCTCCTCCTGCATCTCACGTTTTAGTGCTTGTTCGGTTGTTTCCAGATACTGGACCCGACCTCCGGGGAGCGCCCAGAAATCCATGTCTTCCGATTTGTGGAGGAGTACTCGGTTGCTTTGGAAGACTGCCCCAGCCGTACGAAGCACAAACCTACCCTTTCCAACTTGGAAGTGAAGCATAGCCTTCCGAAACTGCACCCACTCATATTTCTTTTGCCTAGCTTGGGTGCCCTTGTTTTCTGAGTTTGGGAATGACCTTGCGAGCGATGTGCTCAAACTTTGGGAGTTGTTCTTCACTATACCATTCGGGATAGAAAAGAATGAATTCGGTGATGCCGATGTCGCGGTATTGTTGGATGAAGGTTTCGAAGATATCCTCGGTTTCATACAGGGCTTCTGCGAAGGGAGTGAAGTAGAGCAGCGACCGCCGAAGGGTTTCTGGATCTCTTCCTATCCGCTTACAATACTTGTCAAGTAGCTGATTTCGTTTGCGTGTTCCTTCCAGTATTTGCTCTGGAGGGATTCCCCAATCACCGCCATAGGTGTTCCAGGTCTCCGCGTATTTAGCCGCGATTTTTAGCATCGTCTTGCCCATGGCAGCCACGGTGATGGGTGGGCGGGGTTTCTGTATTGGCGGGGGAGCCATTGCACACTCCTTGAGCTTGTAGTAGCGTCCATCGTAGGTGGTGACGGGGTCACTGAGACATTTGTCGACGATTTCCACGACTTCACGGAACCGTGCAACGCGTTCAGGCGGCGCCCAATCCTCTAGCCCGGTCATCCGATAGCTAGGATCAATGGATCCGGGTACTCCAGCGCCTAGTCCTAGCTCGAGTCGACCCCCGGAGATGTGGTCAACTGTGAGCACCTGACGTGCTAGCACTGCAGGGTTGCGAAGGGGTATCGAGGTTACTAGAGTCCCGATGCGAATCTGCTTTGTCACGGTTGCAAGACCTGCGAGGAGCGTCCACGCCTCCATCCAAGGTCCTTGGGGGAACATGTAGTTCACGAAGTGATCTGCGACCCAAATGGAGTCAAAACCTAGCTCTTCAATATAACGCCACCTTTCTGCCTCCTTTTCCCATGAGCGGTTCTGGAGGGTGGCTATACCAAAACGGAGTTCAGTACTCATCGTGAATCCTCAGCTACGCGTATACTGTTACATCCTGTCTAGGATACTTATAATAGAGACTCACCAAGAGAGGTCCCAATTTGTGACTAGAGGTTCTTTGAGCCAAGGTAGGTCCCGCTGAAGAGGCCAAGGAGGATTCCCTGCAACAGCCAAGTGGGAATCATCAGAGGTATGCTAACAACACCGGTCGCAGCTGCCAGGATACCTGTGGTCATGATACCAAGGATAACAACGAGGGTGAGTAAGGCGACGAAGCGGCGTTCCGCGGGTTTCTGGTAGGCCCAGAGCAGGAGCAGGGTCCACCCAATCATCAGTGAGGCTCCCATGCCCATGGCAAAGAAATACTCTCCGCTAAAGTTGGTGAAGCCCCAGAGGAGATTCGCTACTAATGGGACTAGCATGGGAATGGTCGCGATGGCATCAACTACTGCCCCAACAAGGAATGCGAGTTGTAGTCGTCTTTCTTTACTTTTCATTAATGTTAGCTTCCTAGGAAGTGTGATGACTCATGTTAGGATAGGATATCTTATAATTGTGGAGAAAGCTCTAAACTATTCACTTAATAAGAGGTAAGTAGAGTTAGACACTGGTGTCTTTAATGTCGGAGAAAAAGAAGGTAGAAGCGATTCGCCGGTTGTATGCGATTCCCCTCGAGGTTGGTGAGGTAGCCTTTGTCTATGCGGGATATTCATCGATCGTGTGTAGATTACCCAACACGACTTTTGGTATAGATTTGGGAGGGTATTTCAAGGAGGTTAATGCCTTAGAATCCCTTGACCTGCTCTGCTTAACGCACCACCATCGTGACCACTTCGATCCAAAGACAACCGTTGCCATACTCAAAGCTACTAGTGCCGATATTGTAGTGGAACCGGATCTGGCTCAGCAGCTGGAGGGGAAGATACCTTCAGAGAAGTTGTTCTCGGCGCACCCGGGTGATTCCTTCAAGGCCGGTCAGTATGAAATTCGGGGCGTGGTTGGTGTCCATTTTGGACCCATCACGTTATTCCACATCAAATACGATGACCTGAGCATCTTCCATGCCGGTGATTCCGGCTACATCCCATTAAAGGACTACCCAGCAACCCTCGCCTTTCTGCCCTGTGGGTCTCCGTCGCCCAGTTGTTCACCGAATCAAGCGTTGCAGATGGCTCAGGATATCCAGCCTCGTATAGCCGTCGCTGTCCATGGGAATCAGAAGGAGCGAGTACTATTCAGCAAGCTGGTTGGAAAAGACCTTCCGGATACGAGAGTAGTAATCCCTGAACCCTATAATCCGATTAAGCTAGCATTATAGAATCGACGTGATTCCTCCTTGCAGAAACACGAGAAAGCTGAGGCTATTCGCGTACTATACACTATCCCGCTAGAAGCTGGTGAGATAGCCCTGATCTTCTTGGAATACTCAGCAGTAATCATGCGCTTACCTGATGCAGCTATTGGCATGGACCTTGGCAAATCAGTGGAAACCAACCAAATCCAAGCGATAGAATCCCTAGATCTCCTTCTTCTTAGCCACACTCACTCTGACCATTATCAACCAAGGGTAATCCGTCAGATTCTCAAAATCGCTTCACCCAAGATTTTCGTTGAACCCATGATTGCTAAAGAGTTGGATGGGAAGGCGATTGCGGAGAAGGTGACTGCTATTCATCCCGGTGAACCTGTGAAGGAGGGGCAGTTTGACATCACCGCGATTGCTGGGGTGCATCCACGACCAATCACGTTGTTCCATGTCAAGGGACCGGATTTTAGCCTTTTTCATGGAGGCGACTCGGGGTATGTCCCATTGAAGGAGTATCCAGCTGAATTTGCGATTCTTCCTTGTGGTGCACCCTCACCTTCTTGTACATTGGAGACCGCGTTGCAAATGACCATCGATCTTCAGCCGAAGGTTGTTTTAGCCGTTCATGGACGCGACGAGCAGCGGTGGGAATGTAAGCAGCTGATTGAGAGGGAGCGGCCCGGAACAAGAGTACATATTACTAAACCCTTTGAGCCCATCACGATCGTATTCTAGCGTAAACAAGACCACAGTCCACCTACTGAAAAAGGAAGAGAGCAGGGAGGATCTCCCTGCAGTGTTTAGAGGGCTTTGTGGCAGAGCCACCAATCATAGCAGTCGTATTGCTTCAGGCGTTCCTTGATCAGCTTCATGTCGCTGGGTGGGGGAATGATAACACGGTCCTTTATCAGCTCGTTTTCTGGCCAGTTGGCGGGCATCGCCACTTTGTGTTCATCGGCGATTTGGAAGGCCTTCACGACCCTGAGAATCTCGTCAAAATTCCGTCCAAGCTCTGGTGGATAGTAGAGAATGGCACGGATGATGCCCTTGGGGTCGATAAAGAAGACGGCCCGAACGGTGACGGCGCTACGGTTGGGATGAATCATCCCCATCTTGATGGCGATTTTTCCAGTCTCATCTGCAATGACCGGGAACTTGATTTCGGCATCGAGATTCTCCTGAATCCATTCAACCCATTTGATGTGGGAGAACACGCTATCCACGCTGAGACCAATGAGTTCGCAGTTTAGCTTCTGGAACTCTTTGAAGCGTTTCTGGAAGGCATAGAATTCGGTGGTGCATACTGGAGTGAAGTCTGCGGGGTGACTGAAGAGGACGACCCATTTCCCTTTATAGTCGTCGGGGAAGCTGATTTCACCAAGTGTTGTTTTGGCTTTAAAACTGGGAGCCTTATCTCCGATTAGAGGTAGTTGTGTTGTTTCCATTTGACAACCTCGGCTGTACAATAATTTATTTATATAAATATTATTCGCATTTCTTAACAGGGTTAACTGTCTGACCGGTAGTTGGTCAACCCTCATCCCGTACAGTACTGGTATGAGTGTTGTTGCCGATTTCATAGACGTTAAAACACAGGTTCAGCAGTAATTAACTGACTGGTGGTGTTGAATGGCTGCGAAACAATATCTAAATTTCTTGGGGATCCTGGTGTTGGTGACCCTCCTTGTGCAGCCGTTTCTTTTGAGTGGTACAGGCTGTTGGAGGTGTTCTGCTCAATCGAATCCTAGGGAGGGTTGGGCAGTGATTCTGGAAATGAACGAATACCCCGATGGGTGGACAGACATACCGAATGGCTATGCCGATACTGCAAAGTGGAGGAGCACCCTCCTTGAACTAGGCTGGGAGGCGAACCATCTCTATATTGTGAATGGTGAACTCACGCGCGAGGTTGTTGAAGCAGCCGTGTATCACCTCATCGCTCGAGCTGATAACAACGATGTCGTTTTCTTCTACATCGCGGCTCACGGGTTATGGTTGCGATATATGATAGAATGGAATGACTGGTTCCCCGCGCTCTGGGAGGAACTCGTCAGTGAGCACAAATTACTCATTGTGTCATCCTGTCTAGCGGGCGAGTTCACAGGCCCAGTAGAGGCTGATCCAAACCCTCACGTGAGTATCGCGGCAGTCAACGCGACGGAGTATTCGTGGTCAGGAATTCCTAGCGAAGGGCTCCCCATCATCGGGTGCGTAATGACCCACTATCTTTCCGCGGCGTTCCAGACAAGTTATGCTGACATAAACGATGACGATGATGTCAGCGTTGAGGAGGCCTTTGCTTTTGCGTATCCCCAGATTAGGGAGTACTATAATGAGACCGTGTATCCCGCGTTCCCAGCGAGTGCGGATCTCAATAACGGTGAACCCCCGCATCCCCAGATGGATGATGCGTACCATGGAGAGCTTTCCTTGCAAGTAGAGCTCTCGATTCCTGCACCATTAGTGTACCTTTGGATTGCGGTCGTAGGTCTTGTGGTGGCGTGTGTGCTCGTTATCGTGGTTGTGGTATGGCGGCGTAATCGGCGAAGCTAAGCCCCCACTGGATGGCTGGTCCACCATTCGTCATCGTAGCTTGCTACCTCGTGTTAATACTGTTCACGCCGGTGTATTTTGAGTATCCCTTTCCGTGTGGAATCGCTTCATTCAGCCTTGTAACTACAAAGTACTTTGCAAGGCAAAGCTTTTTATACTAGAGAGTGCTCTGTACTATCAGGTGAAAGCCTTTGTCAGAAGAAATCGACCTTAAAGAAATCGAACGCAAAGCCTACCTCTCCTACCACCAAGATGGCTTAATCGATGTATTCATCGGCCTCGCCGCCCTGTTCCTTGCGACCTTCCTCTGGCTTGCCCCTGACATGTTGATCTTCATCATGGGCACCATGTTCATGTGGACGCTACTCTACATCGCGGCAAAGAAATCCGTGACCGTCCCCCGCCTCGGCTATGTCGAATTCTCCAAAGAACGTAATACCAAAACATCCGTGATTCTCTTGTACATCGTCGTCTTGAACATCGTCTCTTTGGTAATCACTTTGTGGGGTTGGCTTAACCCTTCCATGTTCCTCATCATCGAAGCCCATGGCTTTCTAGTCGTAGGTGCTGCGGTGGCCAGCATCTTCGTTGTTGTTGCCTACAGCACTGGAATACACCGGTTCTACACCTACGGGGTGGTGACACTCCTAGCCTTCTCAGTTAGTCACTTCCTAGTCCTCCCATTCTATCTCCCTATTCTCAGCTTGGGCCTCGTGATGGCGGTGGCTGGGATGCTGATGCTCTACCAGTTTATTCGGAAATACCCAAAGGAAAGTACGGGTGAGGAACTCGATGCCCGATTCGCCACCCGCTAGCCAGGACCTCCCAGCCATCCCTGACATCGACCGGGTCATCCACGAACCAGCACGGCTCACACTGATGGCCCATCTCTTCGTCCTCAGCAAGGCAGACTTCCTCTTCCTCAAACAGCAGACCGGGCTGACCTGGGGCAACCTCTCCTCCCACCTCACTAAGCTAGAAGCCGCTGGCTACGTGAGAATCGAGAAGATTTTCGTGGAACGTAAGCCCCACACCATCGCGCATCTCACCGAGGAGGGCCGGGCAGCTTTTCTGAAATACCGAAAGAGCATCAAGCAGGTAATCGAGTAACCTGATGCCACCTTCTAGCTCACCTGATGGGCAACTGACGCTGTAACACCAATGATGTACAATTGCTTTTTCCTGTGCGGAGGTGAACACAGCGGTCATCGATGTTTCTCAAAAAGTT
>JABXGV010000191.1 GCA_016550485.1 archaeon | reverse complement strand
ATATACGTTTTCCATGGTTTGGTGGAGTGTCGTGAGGGGGGCTTCGCCATTGCCGCCACTAAACACTGTGGCGCCACTAATGAAGACTTTTGGTTGGTGCGGGTGCCCAGTCCGCTGGGGTGGGCGCCGAGCCCGGTCGATCAGGTCGTGGAATTCGGTTCAGCCCTTGCTTACGACCTTGATGTCACGGCCTGGTTTAGTGTGGACCAGTGGTGGCTTAACGATACCACCCACTTCGCGATCGACACATCTGGTGTTGTCACTAATGCTATTGCGTTGCCTGTTGGGGTGTACGCGGTACAGGTGTGGGTCAATGACACGCAGCAAACCCTCCTCACCGGCACCTTTACGGTCACGGTGCAGGATACTACGCCGCCGGACTGGGTGGAGCCGGTCACCGACCAAACCCACGAGTATGGCACCGAGTTCTATCTTGATGTGAACGCGACAGACCTGTCGGGGCTGGAGCGGTGGTGGGTCGATGACATTGCCCGGTTTACCATTGACTGGGCGGGGCGTATCCGCAGCTTGGTCCTCCTGAACCCCGGGCTTCATGGTCTCTCAGTGTATGTGTGCGACCCCTATGCTAACACCCGCTGGGCCCAGTTCACTATCACTGTCCAGGATACCAGTCCTCCCTACTGGGTGGAGGTTCCCGTGGATCAAATCTTAGCGTACGGGGAGGGCTTCAGCTACCAGCTGTGTGCTGCGGATTGCTCGGGTATTGACCACTGGACCTTGAATGACACTGTAAATTTCGCCATCGACGACACGGGGCTTATTACCAACGCTACTAGCCTCGCTCTTGGTGTCTACGGGCTAGTCGTGACAGCTTTTGATCCCTATGGTCACTCTGTCAACGCCTTATTCACCGTAACGGTCCGAGAGACACCTGTTCCTTCACCCTTCCCGCTAGAATGGCCAGTGTTGACGATGGCCGCTCTGCTGGGGGGTGTTGTTGGAGCCGTTGTTGCGTCGGTATGTGTCGCCCTTATCTTTAGACGACTTAGGAAGCCGTAACCCACCGGCTTCCCCCTCCCTTTTTTTTATAGTCCAAGTTGTGAAGCGCTAATGAGGCTCCTTTTCACTGCAGCTACTGTGTTTTCTGTTTTCACGTCTGTGGACTCGGTTTTCTAGTTTGGAACCACAACGTTTATATGTCAAGTAGACTTTACGTTAAGTAGACTTTACACCACCGAAGAGGCGCGGACCATGATCACAAACCGGCTACGAGAACTCCGCGAACAACAAATGCAGAACGCCACGACCCCCGGGGCTTGGACCCAAGAAGGTCTAGGTAAACGGGTAGGTGTGAGCCGCCAAACCATCATCGCCATCGAAAAGGGTACCTACAACCCCTCCCTGGAACTCGCTTTCAAGCTCGCCCGCGCCTTCGGTGTAACGATTGAAACCATCTTCACCTACCGAGGTGACGAACATGAACCGTAGATATATCGCCAGCATTGGATTCTGCATCATAACAATCGTGTGTATCATAGCGTTTTTCCTCATCTTGAGCGTCTTTGCCGGACCTGTGGTGTTCCAGAGCCTCTGGCACTCACTCCCAGGCATCATCTGTGGAATGATTGGTGGAGTCATTGGTGGGGTGATAGCCATTCGCCGTCGACCCGATGAACGGATGAATCACATTCTGAAAACCGCTTCTGGCAACGCCTGGATCTTCGTCCTCCTTGCACTGCCTTACCTCGCCCTTCTCCTCATCTTTCTCCCAACCGGGAGCGGAATAATCAACGCTACCTGGGTGTATGTAGTGTGGATGATTGCCCTCATCATATTTGGAGTGACCGTGCTCTTCAACTACTGGAAGTGATAACATGATTCTCATCAGTGTTCAACTTTACTCGGAACCCATCTGCTCTCGAGGTGATAAGTATGAAACGTAGCGCCCGATATGCAATCTTGTTATTCGCTGGTGCAGCAGACCTAGCTATAGGCATCTATACCTTCTTTCTCGTGACGGTTGTTGGCGTCCATTTTATGGAGGTCACGTGGATGCTCGGTTTGGGCCTCCTTACAATCCTCACGGGATTATATCTCATCTACCGAACGCTTCCCGTGTGTGTTGCCCTGATGCGCGGTGAATCTGTCCCTATCCATCGCGACGAACGGACAGTGCATATTTCTAATCGAGCTGCCCGTAACGCTTTCGCTTTCCTACTCGTTGCGCTTCTTGTAGTGGTTTCACTTCTCACCGCTGCAACCAAGTACGGTCTTCTACTAACCTGGCGCGAACCTGTTGCCTACGTAATGGTAGTATGGATGGCTGCCGTCATTATTTTCTATGCTTCACAAATCTACTATCGTAAGTGAAGCTTCTTGGATTATCCTACAGGGCTGTGCGTTGAAGTTTCCACAACATAAAGAGGAGGCGATGGAGCAAGTGAATAGCTTCTCAGCGGACCTTAAACGTCACTGTAAACGGGCAAGGTAACCCGTATCCCGCCTTGTACTGTGTTGTAGTAAGCTATTTAATTGACTAGAGCTAAAGAGCTTGAGCCTATAAGCTACCATTTCGATATAGGACAACTTGGAGTATAGAAAAAGATGACCAAAAAAACTTGTATGATTATTGGCCTGTCCCTGTTTGTGCTTCTCTTTGTTACGCCGTTAAACACAAGTGTCCCGCAGTTAAATCATGACCTCTCTGATGTTCGAGGTGCGCCGTTTGGTTTCAGGGCTCTTCCGTCGAATGCGACGTGGCTAGCTGAGTTGGCAGAAGCAAGGGATATCCGGGTTCATGATATAACACAGTCCTTCAAGGGACTCACAATCTTTTGCCTGGGTATTATCCCGAATCAGTCAACATCAAATAACCGGGTCGGCTACATGATCGTTACCAATGAAAATGGTGAGGTAGTGAATGGGTTCTACATCCCTGAGGATATGCCTCTCTTCCCCCAATTCATTAACTCTACTACGATTGTGCACGGTGTAAAAGGTGCACAGAATCTCAGTTTGTGGAACCTAGTGACTAATGTGTCTGAACCTCTCGGTGTTCGGCGGGGGAACCACGATGTCGACTATAATCCTCTCACTGGTACGTTTATTGGACTTGGCGGTCACACTCTCACGACCTACGAATATGATGGTAAGACGTATCAGGTGAAAGGAGGCGATATCGTTGAATACCTCCGGAATGGGACCGAAATTGGGCGTTGGGATAGCAACTCTACCTTCCCATTCAACGCAACCGATTTCCACCTCACTAACGAAACTAGTAAGGGGAATATTGACTGGATGCACACTAACAGCTTGTACTGGGATGTCGACGAAGACATGATTTACATGAACGTGCGCTCCCGGGACTGCATCGTCAAAGTGAATCATGCAACGAATGAAACCGTGTGGGTGCTTGGCAGATACATCGGTGAAGGCCCTGGTTTCACCCTCTATAACAAGCACGGTGTACAGGTGGATTCACTGTTCTATCACGCTCACGCCGCTGAGCTAATCAGTCCGAACCGATTAATCGTCTACGACAACGACCTCTACAATCTAACCCGACCCAACCCAGAAATCGGTATTAGCAGGGTCGTTGAGATCGAATTCAACGAAACTACTCACATCGCTAGGGAAATCTGGTCCTGGGCAGCACCTGCCTCCTATTTCAGTCATTCACAGGGTGATGCGAATCGTCTCCCGAATGGCAACACCTATGTGCTCACCAGTTTAGTTCCCGAACCTATATTCTCGGAAGTTAACCCCGCTGGAGAGATTGTATGGGAGATGGTCCTGAACGTGACAACTGGTGATACTGGCTGGAAGACGGAAGCAAACGGAGCTACACACTTTCTCGAAGAGCCACTGATTGAACTAGATGCGGCGAACTACACTGCCTACGAAGGTGTGCCTATCACTGTGGGTTTCAGTGCCTTAGATGTGTTCAAGCGGAGTTACACAATAAACGTTACCGCCCGAGTCTTGGCGGGTACGACGCTCCTAGTTGAACAAGAGCTAGAGTTGCTGCCACACTGGCAAAAAACCGCCCTAGCCATGACCATCCTTGGGTTACCCGCTGGTCTTCACAATCTCACCCTAGTGATTGTGAACCCTGACGGTGTGCAGGGCTCAGCGTACTTCCTTGTCAACATCATATCCGCACTACTGAATCCCATCAACCTCGCCATCATCGGTGTAGTCATCATCGTGGCCATTGTCATCATCGTGTTCCTCTACCGGAGGAGATCCTCCTAAGGATAGGAACCACCACCCACACCTAGCCACTATCTTCGCTGAACACCATTCACTTGACAAAAGGAAAACCTTGCTTGCAGAGGGCGACACTAGGCGTAAACAGTGTACGAACCGAAGTAGTGAGGGACAGTCGATTCTCTTATGTCTAAGGGAGGTGGCGCCCTCGTAGGGTCCAGAGCAGGAGCGCCGGTAATGCAACAATGGTTCCCAGAATGAATACGCTCAAGGCTAGCTGGAGGACGGGATCAACGGGTCTGCTGAGAAGCTGAGGGGACAGAAGGTGAGGTCGTCGTTTCACAATCATATCAGCCTAGAAGTAAAATTTCTCTGGTTTGTGCGAATCCAAATCTAACCCAAGGCGTTCCTTATCCAAAGCTACTGAATTTCACGCTTTCAGCCTTGCTAGTAATCTATTTATTTGACTACGCCGAAAGAACCGGGTTACACGAGTTTAATTTCTAGGACTATTTGGAGCTAAGAATAAAATGACGAAAAAAACTTGTATGATTATTGGTGTTTTCCTGTTTGTGCTTCTATTTAGCATTCCCTTGAACACAAAGGGGATGCCGCAGTCACATCCTAGCACATCAGACTTCGGAGTTACCCCTTTTGGTTTCAGGTCTCTTCCGTCAAATGCAACGCTGCTCCACGAGCTTTACGATGCATCGCACTTCCGTGTCCATAACACGTCACAGACCTTCGATGGCTACACCATAACAGGTGTAGGAGTCTATCCGAATAAAACCGCGTCAAACGATAGAGAAGGTTTAATGATTGTCATGGATATGTACGGCAACGTCCACAATGGATTCTATTCTTCAGAGGAAGCTTTTGAGATTCCTCAGCTCATCGACAGCAAGACCGTTGTCTACTTCGTGAAAGGCGACACGAATCTTTCCCTATGGGATATGGTAGCCAATACTACAGAGATCCTGCCGATTCCTCGAAGTGGACATGATGCTGAATACAACGCTTTAACGGACACATTCCTCACTATTGGTGGGAAGGAATTCACGACCTTCTATTGGGAAGGCAAGACTATGAGCGTGAGGGGAAATGATCTTGTAGAATATGACCGAGATGGAAATGAACTCTGGCGGTGGGATGGCAACCTCACCTTCCCCTTTGATGCCCAGGAGTTCTATCTACGCAATGAAAGCAAGAAAACAGAAATCGACTGGATGCACGGTAACAGCTTGTACTGGGATGTCGACGAGGATTCCATCTACTTCAATGTGCGAACTCTTGACTGTGTCGTCAAGATCAACCACACCTCTGGTGAAACCATATGGGTAGCCGGAAGGTATGTTGGCGAAGGCCCAGGTTTGACACTCTATAACCAGAACGGTGTACAAGTAGATTCCCTCTTCTACCACACTCATGCCTGTGACTACATAGGTGACAGCACATTCGTCATATTTGACAACGACTTTTACAACCTTACCAGACCCAATCCAGAAATTGGTGTCTCCCGGTTGGTCGAGTTTGTGGTCAATGAGACCGCAGGTACGGCAACAGAAACCTGGTCGTGGGCTGCCCCACCATCCTACTATTGTGACTCTCAAGGTGATGCCAACCATCTCCCCAATGGAAACGTGGTTGGGCAATTCAACCTAGACCCCGAGCCAATTTTGGTGGAAGTGAACCGAGCGGGTGAAATCGTGTGGGAGTGGGTCCTCAACCTCACAGAAAACGATGTTGGTTGGAGGTGGGTTGCTAATACAGCACAGAGGTTCGTCGACGAACCGCTCATAGAATTGGGTACTACCAGTTATACTATTTACGAGGGCACTCCACTCGAGGTAGGTTTCAGTGCTTGGGACACCTATCAGCGACGTTATACAGCGAACGCCACTGTTCGTCTATTAGAAGGTAGCACCGTTCTCGCTGAGGACGAGTTTCCACTACTCGCCCACTGGCAAGAAACCGCAGCCTCTATCGCGATTCCAATTCTCCCCGCGGGATTGCACAATCTCACATTGGAGGTTAGGAACATCGAAGGGCAAGTGGGTCAGCTGTACTTCGCCGTCAACATCATATCCGCACTACTGAATCCCATCAACCTCGCCATCATCGGTGTAGTCATCATCGTGGCCATTGTCATCATCGTGTTCCTCTACCGGAGGAGATCTTCCTCCGGCTAGGAACCACCACCCATAACTTAGCTATCATCCTCGCTGGACGCCATTCACTTGGCAAAAGGTAAGCCCTCTCTGCAAAGGGCGACACTAGGCGTAAACAGTGTACGAACTGAAGGCGTGAAGGATAGTTGATTCTCTTATTTCTAGAGGGGGCGGCGCCCTCGGAGGGTCCAGAACAGGAGTGCTGGTAATGCGATAATGGTTCCCAGAATGAAAACAGTCAAAGCGAGTTGGATGACGGGATCGGCGGGCCCGCTGAGAAGCGACCGGACATCCACCAGCACGGTATCGCTTGTCTGGTGACCAAAGAAGTCGCAGAGCGTGAGGGTGACTGTCAGGATTCCTGTTCGGCTCACATTATAGCTGAAGGTGATGGCTGATCCGTCCCATAATCCGGTTTCGTAGAGGACTCCATCCACGAGGATAGTGTAGTTACTGGGTGTTAAGTCAGTACACTCCCAGACCCAAGAGAGAGTAGTCTGTGTCTCTAAGATCCAGAAATTCTCCGGACCAGTGATCTGGGGACTTTCCGCATCGACAGGAAGGATGTCAACGAGGACGACATCGTGATTGTGGAGCCCACATACATCGAATAGCGTGAGGGTGATGTTATGTTTGACCCAGGTTCCTGTCGAGGGGATATCATAGTTGAAGAGTATGTCGGAGCCGTTCCAGGGACCGGACTCATAGATGCTCCCGTCGATGGTGATGGAGTAGTTCCAGGGATTGGTGTCATTGGCTTCCCAGGTGAAGGAGATGGGTGTCTGCGTCTCAAGGACCCAGAAGTCCGCTGGGCTATTGACCGTGGGGGAATCGGTGTCGCCACCAATCTGGTTGTAGTGTATGGCGACGATGGCGTCGAGTCTCACGGTGTCGCCGTCGCGGTATTCGATGCGGATGTATCGGGCTTTAGTGAGGCCGGTGCCGGTAAGGTTGAAGCTTTGGGTGCCTTGACCGTGACCGATGGTGGTGAGGGCGACGGTGAGGCTGTTGCCTGCCCGGACATTGTACTCCCCGCCTTGGGCTATCACCCAAAAGTCCGCATCGGGTCCATCCAGCACCTCCTCTCCGGCGCCCATATCCAGGGTGACATAGCCGTTGCCATAGTCGAGGAATACTTGTGTATAGGTCTCGTCGGGGGCGCCTACTGCGCTGTCTCCGAAGAGGTACCACTCAGAATAGGTATGTAAACAGGCATCCACATAGGGGTCGCCTAGGCTTATCAGAATCTGAATCCAGAGCGTCAAGGAGGTTCGGGCGTTAAAGCTGTCCGTTACCTCAAGTGTGACATTGTGGATGCCTAGACTCCACTCTTCCACCTGCCAGTTCTCTATCAGGATGTCTAGCTGGTGCCCGGTAAGCCCTGCACCACGTATCTGGACCTCGTTTCTCCAGAGCGCCCATTGAAGCCCCCCATGGATCTCAAAGGATAGTAAGGCATTCTCCTGTCCCCACAGGAATTGCGTTTGCCCGGAGAGGAAGATAATTGCCGGTGGGCTGGGAGACTCGATTGTCAACCAAGTAGTGTTGGTGGCACGTTGTCCGGCGAGGTCATACGCGACGACGGTGATGTTGTATTCACCTTCGTCAAGGAGAGGCACGGTCCAATTGAGAAGATACGTCTGAGAAGTCCAAGACCCTAGAGCAACCAATGAATCTTCTAGAAATACGCTCCAGGACGATGGGAAATCATCGGTGAGGGTCCACGAAAGGGTTGGGGTGTCATTCCAGGTTATCGTTACCTGATTTGGTTGAGAGGGGATAATCACCGGAATAACCGGCGCATATACATCGACCGAGAAGCTATCGGTGTGTACGAGGTCGGTGCCATTGTAAAGCCGCAATGTTACATCTGTACTGCCCTCATCTAGCACGGCAAGGTCAAGGGGAATTGTTTCACTATCCCACGTCCCTGCAGTGTGCAAGGTAGTGTCTAAGGTGATGTTATAGAACAGAGGGCTGCTTGTGTATCCATCCCATCGGATCATCGCTCCCTCCTGTCCCTTCTCAATGGCTGTGGGGCCTTCGCGCACGATGTAGAAGGGTCCTATCGTCATGTTGAGGCTATCTGTAGCGGTGTGGCCTTCTCCATCTGTGACTGCTAAGGTGAGATTGTAGAGGCCATCTTCGAGTCCGTCCAAGTTGAAGGTGAGGTTGGTGGGGCGCCAGAACTTGTCGTAGGAGACGATGCCTGAGTCAACCTCTGCATCGTCGAGGTAAAGGGTGTAGGTGCCGTTGATGGTGTGTTTGGGGCGGAAGTTGTACCAGGCATCCCATTCTGCAGTCACGTCTCCAGTTGTGGAGAAGATGTCTTCTGGGGAACTTAAAATAGGCTCAAACCGGAATCGCTCCGTCCTATAAACACCCAGGATGTAATCGGTGTAAGGAAGGTTCAGTTCCCACACGATTTCGCCCGCGTCAGTGACCTCAACCAGCCTGCCCCCAAGAGTATCGCCGGGCTCTGGGTGATTGATAAAGCCAAAGGTGCCGAGGCGGTTCCCGTTCGGGAGTCTATCAGCGTCGCCCCAGATTCGACTGTGATACTCGGCTGGTGCGGACCAGACCCAGGACTCGTTGGCCGTCATTGTGGTCTCGTTGATAGTAATCTCAACTAGTCGGGATCGATCGTTAATGGGATTTGTTTGATTGTGAAGGTCGTTGTCGAAGAGGATGAACGTGTTATCATCGACTTTTTCTAGCGAGTGGGAATGGTACCATAAAATATCCCGGGGGTTACCATGAATGTTGTACAAGGCGAAGTCACCATATTGCCCCAATGCCCAGAGCAGCTCGCCGGTCTTGTGGTCAATCTTGTAGAACGTGTTAGTGTTTCGGGCATTGAAGTAGATCACATCTTCATCTATGTCATAGAATACGGTGTTTCCGTGAACAGCATCTACGTGGAGAGTGCTCGGGCAGTCTGGGCACACCTGGTCAAGGGTGATGAAGGGTTGCGTGTCAACTGACCACACTTCGGTTCCATCGAAATCATATTCGACTATTCTATCATACCGACAACTAAGGCCTTCGATCTCTACGAAGTAGTCTACGATTGTCAGAAAGGTGTTGTTCGCGTAGTTGTACTCTATATCGTGATGCCCGTGAAAATCAAGAAGTTGTACGGTATCAGTAAACATATTCCAAATCATTGTCTGATCTAAATAATGCCCATAAACGGTGGTGGAATTAAGGAACCTAATAGGATCGCCCTCCCATATTTTATCGATGATGATGTTTCCCTCCATGTCTAAGACAAGTATCCACCAACCCTTGAATCTATAGCCGCTGTCTCGGATTTGAAGCGTGAACAGGTTATATCCATCAAAGGCCCCTTCTTGATGGTTGATGTTCGTGACTAGAAGACTAGTATTCCAGTCGTTTGGCTCCTCCTCATCTGGCGGTACGACGGGGCTACTCTCTGGGAGGGCAAAGAGGCTCTCAGATTGAGCATCTTCAGGTTCTAAAATGGATGAATCTCTTTGTACACTAGTGAGTGTCACTGGTAGCAGCAGGAAGCTAATCAGAAGAAGGGTGCACATATCAGCCCAGATTGATCGACCCATTCGAATCACTTCAACAACAATCAGATGGAGCTAGTTGCCACCATTCATCCACATAACTATTTCTAACTTGTGTAGAGTGGGCGGTTTTAAAGCCCTTGCCTAGAACTATAACAGATTACGCTAGTCCTCAATAGCTTACCTGCTCATAACCCGTGGAGTGGTGAATCGTCTCCGTAGTCTCCAGAGCAGAATGACGAAGAGACTCAGGCAGATTCCGCCTATACTCAGAGCTTGGATTAGCTGAAAAGCGACTGCTGAAAAGTCCAGAGAACGGACCTCAACATGGACTGTGTCCTCTCCGGAGAGGACACAGTCCATGTTGAGGTCCGTTCTCTGGACTTTTCAGCAGTCGCT
>JABXGV010000190.1 GCA_016550485.1 archaeon | reverse complement strand
GGTTGTTCAGCGACAGCAAATTCCAGTAAACCCCGAAGCCATCATTCCAGTTAAGTCCTTTGTGGACACGCGTGCCACCACCGAATCCTCTCATATTGTCTACTGGTCTATCGGTATCATCAACCCTGAAGGTGTAATCTCTACAGATATCTACCAGCCCTGGCCGTATCTTGACAACCCGGCGTATCCCCCTCGTGTCAACCGCAAGGATTGCAGCACCCTCTTTGTAGATGATACCTTCCTTGCTGCAGCAGAACAATCATTTAATTTCACAGGAGCAAACCAAGTTGGGGAAGACAGGATACTAGTTAGCCGAGAAGTGGTGAATGATGCCCTGTTCTACTTTGGTTTGCCGATAGGCATAGGGGACCGGATTACATTAGCTGTTGCCCGTAACTACGATGGCCCCCAAGTAGGGACCATGGAGAATCCTTTGCTTTATGGTCATTTGGATACATTTCTTTTAGAGAACCTCGAAGTTGCTGGTATCTATGATATTGAACCAAGAAATGATATCATGCAGCAAGCTTTCCCTCAAATGGGTCGTCAGAATTTTGGACCCTTCAGTGGAGTAGAGACGATCTTTGGCTGGATTGATGGGATAATTCTCCACCAAGACCTCTTAACTCAGGCCAATCGCGTCGAGATTGTACGTGAGACATGTTTCCCCCGCCTCCTAGTTAAGTTGTCATATCCCGCGATATTTGCTCAAGGGCTGGATTTTGCCGTAGAGATAATTGAATCTACTTTTGCTCAAATTGAGGAAGCCTTCCCGGTATCAGTCAGAGGACGGCTTGAGCTTATGGAGCTAGAGGAGTTCATTACGGCCTATAAATCAAGGCAGAGCATGATTGTAATCCTGACTCCGATAACCATGCTTAGTGTTCTATTCACTGCCTTTGCTACCACATTGTTCTTGGGAGGCCGAAAATCAGAACTTGCGCTCCTGCGATCACGGGGTGCAAGCTTTCAACAACTCTACGGGACCCTTCTGTTGGAATTCACTATCCTGGCAATCCTTGGACTAATACTAGGAAATCTACTCGGCATAGTTATTGGATGTCTACTTCCCTCGTCGACGAGTTTTCTCCAATTCGACTTTAGAATATTTCTCCAGTTCCTCGCCCTAGCCAATACATCGCCAATCGCGTGGATAGCAGCAAGCTGTATATGTATAGCACCTTCGCTTGCCTATACGATAATTTCTACACGGTCTTTTCTTCACACAGAATTATACGCGGCGATTCGTGGAGGACCTAGCCGTGAATGGTTTAGCTATAGGACACAGATTCTCTACATCCTCGGTACCTGTCTTCTGTTTCTTCCTCTGACAATATTTGTACAGACACTACGAGTTGCACCTGATTTTTCGGCTGCCTTCGGTGTAGGAATTTTCGTTATGACAGTCATTCTCTGGGGGTTACTCTGCGATGTTAGTGCACGGCTTATCCGCCCAGGCGTCTCAGGTTTGTCGAGAATCTTCCGACCACTATTCGGCGAAAAAAGTACAATCTTCACCAAGAGCGTGCGCACTCGGAGGCACAGAACCATCCCATTGATGATGATTATGACGCTTACCTTTTCTGTCACCATCTTTTCAGCGGTTGAGGCTCAAACCTACGATGGCTATATCCAGCAGCAGGTGAAGTACTTCCTTGGCGGCGATATTCGTGTTTATAGTCAACAAGTGCCAGCTTCTTCTGTTTGGCAGTTGCTGAATATTCCTGGTATCGATGCTGCCACAGCAGTGATTGTGCGTGGCTCCTTCGTAGCATCTGAAGAAATACTCCTCATAGGTATTGATCCTGTTGCCTATGCAAGGACGGGAAATTGGGATATCACAAGTTTCGCCGGAGCAGATCCTTATGCTGTGCTGAATGCCCTCGAGAATGTGCCAAATGCGATTATCTTCCCCCAACACCTCGCGAACGCGATGAACCGGCATGTTGGAGCCCAAATCGATGTTACTACTGGTTTCATGACTGGCTTCTACACTCCGACATCTCACACCAAGACCTTCACTATTGTCGGAGAAGTATACTCAGCGCCGGGTTTTGGCTTTGCTGACCCGGATGGCCCTGCTGTGATTCCGACTCCTTATCCTGGATATGGGTTTCAGGAGAGCTCCACCTTTGCCTTCTGCCACATCGATTACTTCCGATATGAACTACCAAATCTTGGCGCGATGGGCGAGATTGACGACACGTTCCTATTCTTCGCCAACGTTGAAGATGGAGCTAACCAAGACCTTGTCTTTGAAACCGTTCAGGCACTAGGGTTTACTCGAACAGCCTGGTCGTCAAATTCTCTCAATATAGAAGAGATGTATCCTGGTGCTTACCTATTTAGTAGTGGAGTAATCAGCCTCCTCTCCATGAGCTTTCTTGCCGCTCTCGTCCTCGGACTCCTATCTCTAACGGTGTTTGTCAATGTAATGGTTTCGGGGCGAAAGACAGAGTATGCGATTATGCGGGCGATAGGTGGTACGCGAAGTCAAGTGACGGCAATAGTTGTGGGCGAGTTCGCTGGGCTGATTCTAGTCACGTTCCTTCTTGGGCTCTTGTTGAGTGTTGGCTTCTCATGGCTTCTAATGAACACTCTGCTCAAGCTCTTTCCGTTACCAACCGTGGTGCCATTTATTATTCTCTGGCCATTATTACTGCTGGTAGGGCTGGTGATTCTTGTGATAATCGGGATGCTAATTGGTATCTGGCTACCTGCGCGGCGTGCTGGTGCTGTAACAGTAAACAAGATTCTACGCGACCTCTAGTGGTAAAAGCGGTACCAATGGTATTTCCAGCTGACTAGAAGCTGGATTTATTCTGAAACCTGCGGAAACTTTTAGACTAAAGGAAACAGATTGTACAAGAATTGACTTTAGGAGTAGATAGCAATACCAGCCCCTAAGCTCACAGACGACCACAGGAAACTCATATACCTCGTTGGCATATACGCAAACACGCTAGATAAAAGCACGGAAAAGGAAAACTGGTTCAAGGATGGTCCATTGTTTGCTGCTATCTATGAACTCACTGCGGAAGGAGTTTTTGAAACCTACGATTACGCACCCGTGTCAATCCTTGGTCTAGACGGATTCCACCGATTCATGAATATTTCAGTTGAAGGCAAGGATGATCTAGATGACCTGCGAGAATTAGGGCTGCTAAATCACATGAAGATCTCCACGACAACCTATGGCACGGTAACGGCCTACCGGCTATCCGATAAAGGGATGAAAATGTATATGGAAGTCCCAACGAAGATGCGGACGCCAATAGACAAGCTTGTCCATTGCCCACGCCACAAGACCAAATTGATGGAAATAGTGTGTATCGGCTTTGAGAAGTACTTCTTCCACTGCCCATCATGTGACTATGAACGGGAGATTCTGATTTTCGAAATAGAAGATGTCAGCTACACCTCCACACCACGGTTTATACGACTCCCCTACCGGAAGAGACGCTAACCTAAGAGAGAATAATTGAGGTAAATGAAAATGGCTGTTCGAGACAAGTTGGAGGAACTAATTTTCCTCAAAAAGCCAACTGTCATAATTTCTGAGTGGATTCCATGGGGGAACAACCAAATCGCAGCCCTTAACCGGAAGCTTGGGTCTATGGAGCGGCTGAAGAGTACCCTCATGACCGCTTTGGTAGATGAATTTCCTGAGCAATCAATTTTTGAAAGCGACCCAATACACTCTGATGTTGTCGTGAAGAACTTCGAACTCACTCAGTTTGTAGAGTTTCGCTGCAAGGTTGATTACCCCGAGGCAGCTGGCATTGAGCAGGTTGAAGAGTTTGCCGCGCACATCCACGAGCAAGGGCTTGTAGTGTTTGCACTGGACCTAAATGAGGTTGAAGGAAGAAAGGAGAAAGTTTCCTTGGACCACTTGACGCGGGTAAACGCTGACCTCTTAATGGATTCAAGCCAAATAATGGAAACATTGATGGCACACTCACAGCTGCGAATGATGGATGTCATGTTCCGCGGCAAGTCAAGGAATCGCGGTAAGTTCGTTCTAGTTGTGGGTGAGGGAATAACTCCCCGCAAGAATAAGGCAAGCTCGTATGCAGATCAAGAAGATTACCAGAACGAGCTTGAACAGGTTGTAGGAACACTAGAAACCACTGAAACCACGAGTGACAACTCCTTCATTTTCATAGGTGACCTTGGCGCCATCATAATCACCAAGTCTTTCTCAAAGTACGAGGAGGTGCTTGGACTCTACGCGCTCGTTCGATCCCTTGACACGTTCATGAACCAATACTTCTCACGTCTATGGCTTGGCTGGGATGACTCGCTGAGAATCCGTCAAATGTTCCTGCACAAGGCTGACCGAGACCCCACCATGGTCGCTCAAGCAAAGACCGCGCTCTCCAAGGTTGGCGCTGATGCTGTTGTACTAGAAGCCTTGATGAACTTTCTCAAAGAGTCCATAGAATACACCAGTGAGCAGATTACTCGGATAACCAAGAAATCCGATACAAAACAAAAGGAATTTTCACAAAAGCTTCATCTACAAAAGTTCTTTGACCGCGTTGAAACGCGAATTGATGACGCGGAGAAGGTGGTTGAAGGCCTAAAACGGGAAGTGGAGGGGTTACAAGGGCTTGTCACCACTCTCGGCGAGAAACAGATGAAGCGCGTATACGATACGCTGCAGGATAGCTCCCGTGCAACCGAGGAAATGCTTGCATCTAGTGAACGCGGTGCGGTTGCCCTCAACATCATTGAGATCATCCTTGCAGGTTCTATCGCCTTCGACATCATTGAGGTAAGTAACACGATTGGTTTCCTTGAAACGGTCTTCCCTACTGAATTTGGGTTGGCCGGCACCATCATGATTCTTGGTGCAACATTTGCCATCTGGGTCGCGATTGCCATAGGGCTCTACAAATTCATGGCGTATCTCACTAGTAAACATGAACCGCTATTCTCCATGCAGCTACGCATTGAAGCAGCGTGCTATGTAGACCGTCTAGAAAAGTATCTTGCTACCAAGAAGATAACAACTCTGATTACCAAACAGGATAGCGTCGCTGATGCCACAAAGGTTTCATGGGAAGAAGAGGATAAAGAGAAATGGCTTGGTGAAAAGCCAAAAATCTCCATAGTCTATGATGGGGTTAACGGATATCTTCTCACGGTCATCGCAGAATTCCAGAACCCCAACATTGACCGTGAAAAGCTCCGAAGTATCCTTCTAAAGGAGATTAAGCCACTCCTTCGAGGATAGAACAACTCCTTCTAGAGCCCTGCCCCAAACAGTTTAATCAGGGAAGCTAGTGAACTTGTAGTATGGGTTCCGCATCGGGATGGGTTCCTAGTCTTGTACCAGAGGAAAACATGGGAGTAGCGGGCATCATCGATGTTGATGTACCACCTCAAGTGGGCGGTGTTTGGTTTGCAACTAAGCATTCACTCCTCCATCTTCATATGAACAGATGGGACAAATGGACCATAGAAGATGATTTACCCACGCCTTTATCTGCAATCGCTTGTGGATCAAAGGACACAGTGTACCTTGGCACGGAAAACGGAGAAATCTATTCATGGCACAAGTCAACAGGGCACAAGCTGCTAAAGCAGGTGAACCAGACAGGTATTGGTCGCCTCCGCTTTGGGTATCATCGCCCATCTCGTCACACTCTCCTCGTCGCCGGCTGCGGCACCCCCAAAGCACCAACCCATGAAACTCTATGTGTCACTTTCTATGAAGCGCCCTCATCTAGTGGAAGGGAAAGGGAGGAGCAAGAATTCCCTCCAGTAATCGACCACTCTGAACCCTTGGCAAAGGGAGCAAAAGGAAACATCATTGACATCACATTCAACAGTTCTGGGACCCCTTATTTACTGTTCAGGGATAACCAATACCCAGACAATCCTAGCTTCTACTTCCATCGCCTACGAGTCCAACACCGCGCAGATGGTGGGTTGCGTTTAAAGTGGCCGGTCTTCTCTATAATCGAAACCCAATGCACTACCATTGAGTATATGCAGATACACTTTTGCAGTGGACTCT